>JANYGR010000247.1 GCA_025359355.1 Bacteroidota bacterium
AAATTAACAAACCTATTAAACAAAAAGAATCAAAATTAGTGATGACCGTTAATGGAGATCCTATAGGCGGACAATTTGCCAAACATCATTTACATATACATTATAATCAGCAATGCCAGATAATTTATCTGAAATTTTAAAATGAATAAAATTAGTGATTGGTGTTTTTTTCTTTTTAGATGTAGGGATAGTAATCGTTGGCGCAATGGTATCGTAAGTATAATTAAAGGTGCCAAACGATTTAGACTCTGCGCGTAACCAATCATCTTCAAACTGTCCGCCTATAGGATCTCCATTAACGGTCATCACTAATTTTGATTCTTTTTGTTTAATAGGTTTGTTAATTTTTAATCCCATTTTAAAAGCCTTAATAACCTTATCATCTTTATCTCCAAGCTCAATACCGCCTCCAATAGGGGCTTTAATGTAAGTGCGTTTATGTATAAACATATCGTTTACGATTGATCCACGCGGTATAATAATCTCAAAATTATCTTCTTTTAATTTAAATTCTTTATTACAAAAAGCATTGTATGTTGTGTTGCTACCAACATAGTTTATCAATCGTTTTGCTTTTACTACAAACGAAATCGAATTTGTATTTCCTTTCTCATCATTCACAATTAATTCTATTGTATGTTTGAAAGTGTCTGTTAATAGTACTTTTCCTCCATTTACTATATTTTTATAAATAGCAATATCATAACAAGTAGGTACAAAACATTTTTGCATTTTTTGTCCATTTACTTTTTCACTAAAAACATTCACATAACGTCCATTATCAAAACTGATATTATTTAATTGATGGTGGTATATTACCTGATTATCTAATTTCACTTTGGCTTCGTAAATATTATTTTTATTTGGATTTCCACTAGCAACATCATAACCCGAAAACCCAATAGCAAAGGCATTCCCATCAATAACAATTGTGTTTTTCGTTAATATTAATTTCTCCTTAACATTTTTAACTGTCTCTAACGTTTCCAACTTAACATGATTCGTATCTACTGTATTATATATTCCAATACTTGTAATGATAGGCTTAACATTATCTTTTACATCATATACTAATAAGGGATTAATAGGCATCTCCGATTTTTCTTCTCGTATTTCAAAATGCAAATGTGGTCCAGTAGAACTCCCAGAATTACCCGTATAACCAATGATTTCAGCCTTTTTAACGGGTAACTCATTTGGCTTAGGAAACAATTCGATTTCATTTTTTTGTTGCTTGCGCTGTTCCTGTTTTACATAAGCATCAATTTTATCAGCATATTTTTTTTGATGTGCATACACACTCACATAACCATTGGTATGCGTAATATATAATACTCGTCCATACCCTACACTACTTATTTTAATACGACTCACGTAACCATCTGCTACACTTTTGACTGGTAAATTTAAAATAGGATCAGTACTAAAATCTAATCCCGCATGAAAATGATTTGGCCGTATTTCACCATAATTACCAGTAATCATAGGCTCTCTATCGATAGGATAACCAAACCCTGTTGGGTACAATTGCGCATAACTTATAACCGATTGAATGATAAAAAAAATGAATACACTTATTTTTAGAATGCGCATAATGCTAATGTTAAATGATGGTAACTTAATTAACAACGAGTTGTTGATGTAAAGTTAAAGTGATAAGTGATATGAGCTTATCTATCCTTTATTTTTAACCAACAACAAACTGTTTACTTTTTTAGCATGAATGTAGAAAATATAAAATCAGAATTACAACAAGTATTAGATAGCGATGTAGCGCTGCGTAAGGAATACAACGAAATTAAACGTTCGTTAAGCGACTATCGAAATCAGTTAATACAACGTGATGAAGACTGCAAACGTTTGCAAGTTTCTATTGATGTATTGAACACAAAGCTTGTTGTAATGGAACGCGATAACACAAATTACAAAAGCGAAGTATCGTCTTTTAAAGATTTGCGCAACACCATTCGTGAGCAATTAAACGAAAAGCAAGAAGAAATCAATGGCTTGTTAACCAAGATTGACGCCTTAAATGAGCAATTAGCTACCATCGCTTCTGAATACGAATCAAAAATTTCTGATTTACAAACGTCTTCTCAAGAAGAAATTTCAAATTTAAAATCAAATTACGAAAGTCAATTAAGCGAATTAAAAACAAATACATCGTATCAACAAAATGGTATTCGTAGCGAATTAGAAACTAAAATTTCTGAACTAACATCGTCTTTCAACACAACGTTATCTGAAACTACTGCATCATACGAAACTCAAATTGAATCTTTAAAATCAACGTTTGCCACAGAATTAAAATCTGTAAAAGCTGAATCAGAAAATCATATTGCTTCATTAACTGGATCTAATTCAGAGTCTGTAAGTTCTATCACTTCAGAGTACGAAACTAAAATTGAAGCATTAACAGCTCAATGGAATTCTGAAAAAGCTGAAATGAGTTCGTCTTACGAATCTCAAATTTCTTCTTTATCTGATAATTTCTCAAGCGAGAAATCAAATTTAATTTCCTTATATGAAGGACAAATTTCTGATTTAACAACCCGTTTAGAAACTTCTCAAGTAGCATTTGAAACTGAATTACATTCTAAAATAGAAAACATCACATCTTCTTTTTCTCAGAAAGAAGCTGAATTGAAAGCTTACTACGAAGCTGAATTAACCAATGTTTCTGGGAATTCTAACTCAATTGTAGATAACTTAAAAGCAGAATACGATCAGAAGTTATCAAACACTATTCTTCATTCTACTGAACAAAATTCTAAATTAACGTCTGACTTAAATTTGTTAGTTGTAGAGAATGAACATTTTAAAGAAAAAATTCGTGAAATGGTGTATCATATAGATGCACAAAATACTCACGTTGACAGCTTAACAAAAGACATCGAATTAAAAGCAGCAGAAATCAATAAACAAATTGATTTATATAATACGTTGTCAACTGATTTTGAAGGTTACAAAACATCTCAATTATCAAGCATCGACGAGCAAGTACATGCTTTAAATTCTAAAATATCAGAGTTAGAATTATTTGTTTCAGAAAAAGAAAACAGTATTATTGAATTAACTGCTACGATTGCTGAAAAAGAAATAACGATATCTTCTTTATTAGAAACCAACTCCAGCTTACAATCAGAATTATATAATACTTCTAATGCA
>JANYGR010000271.1 GCA_025359355.1 Bacteroidota bacterium
TATTTAATAAAAATCTGATTCATCAAGATGGATTATTGGTTTCTGCTTTAATGGAAAAAAGCGTCATTTCTTTTAATGACGCGGTAAATGAGCTTAATGATTATAAGGATTATATTCAATCGTTATTAGTTGCTAAAAAACGTTTTGAACTTCAAAATATCGGTTTGTTATATATTGATGCAGAAAATACCTTACGCTTTGAACCCAAAGCTGATGTTAATTTTTTATTAGAAGCTTTTGGATTTGAGCCAGTCGTATCAAGCGAATTAATACTTGAGGTTGAAAAACCAATCATCACTAAACAGTTTGAAGACAGAAAAGCGATTGTTGTAGCACCAGAAAAACAAAAAAAATCTTATGCCAAAATAGCAACTTTAGCTATTGGATTGCCAGCAACCTTAGCCTTTATGTTATTTGCCGCATACTCAAAACCAATGAAGCCGTTGTTACAGTCTTCAATGAATCCATTTTATACACCAGAAAAAACATATACTCCCGTTAAGGATCATGTTCGAAAAGCCTTTGTTATCAATGAAATTGAAACACAACCGATTGTAGAAGATAATAATGGGTATGGTACGTTTAAACTTTCGGAAACTGGAAACATATTAGTGGCGTCTTCAAATGAATCGGAAGTAAAAGTGGATAAAACGGCTGTTTCTAAATATGTGAACACAACCAAACATACAAAACAATTTGATGGTAATTATCAAGTAGTAGTTGGTTGTTTTGGCGTTGAAGAAAATGCGAATAAATTAGTTAACGAGTTACAAAAAAACAATGTAGATGCTGGTATTAGTGGTACTAATGCTAAAGGCTTACATGTTGTTAGTTGTGGCGGATTTAATTCTAAAGAGGAAGCTACTCAGCTGTTAGCCTCTATCAAAGCATCTTATCCAAATGCTTGGGTAATGAGCAAGTGATTTATTTTACTTTCGTAATAATAAAATCTTCTTTCTTTTCATTTTCGTTTTTAAAACCTCTCATAACTACATTTACCGTGCTATCATTTAAAATTTTGTAAATAATAATGGAAGGATAATCTCTAAAGGGATTTTCGAAGGTGTAGCTATTGTTTTCTTCCTTAGTTAATTTAAATTCGACGGTTTTGTTATCATTCTGATTTTTGACATTAAAATACATAAATATGCCTTTAGGCGTATTTTCTAAGTTCATTGCTTGTCTAAAAAGTGTATCCGTATTGGTAGAGTCCATGTAATAACCAAAGCCTTTAAAATCGAGGCTGTCATCGCTCTTCCAATTTTCATAATAAGTTCCGTATAAAGATTTTAAAATATAATTACCATTTATCCATTTAAAGTGTGGCGTTTTTAGCTCATTACTTTTTGAGGTATTTTCATTATTTGAACAGGAAATGAATATAAATCCAGTTGTTACAAAAATAATTATATGTTTTATGACATTCACTAATCAAATATAGGAAATTACTAGATAAAAATACCGTTAGATAACTAAGCTATTTTTTATTTATATTCGCATACCTTGAAAACACTTCTTGTATTTATCATCAGTTTATTTTTTGCAAATTTTATATTTGCACAAACGGACACTATTGCAAAACCATTAGTAAAAGATACAACAGCATTTAATCCAAAAAAAGAAATTGCTTATGATGGCAAGCGATACAGAGTATATAATAATTGGATTACATTTGGTATAGGTCAAGGCTTTAATTCACATTGGTTTAAAGATGAAAAGGATGAAAAAAATGCGGCTGTAGATTATAGTTTTCATTTGAAACAATATTATTTTAGGTTGGGTGGTTTTATGAGCGGACGAGATTTTAATCAGTTTAATAATTATTCATTCCATGCGGGTATAGGATTAAGAAAAGAAGAGCCAAAGTATAATCTAGCCATGTTCTTAGGTCCTTCTATTTCATATTTTCGTCGACCGTTAAGCGATAGTACCCAATATGGTTTGCAAACAGTATTAGGTAGCGTTATCAATCGTGTAGGTGGTTATGCGTGTGTAGAGGCCGTTTATAAATTCAAGTATGATTTAGGATTAGGCGGACAAATTTTTTGTGATTATAATGATGTTCAAATTGTATACGGAGTCAGAATTGTGGCTTATTTTTCAAGCGCTTACCGAGGTATAAAATATGGACGAAAAACAGCCCCTAAAAAAAAATAATTCTAAGCAATTAGACTTTATAATCGTTGGGCAAGGCATTGCGGGTTCCGTATTAGCTTTATCATTAATTAAATCAGGATACACTGTATGTGTTATTGATAAACAGGATTTATCTTTAAGTTCCAGAATTGCAGCAGGTATATGGAATCCAGTGGTGTTTAAGAGGCTTGCTAAAAGCTGGTTAGCGGATGATGTTGTTCCTGAATTGATACATTTCTATGAATACTTCGAAAAAGAACTGAATGCTTCATTTGTTAACAGGCGCTTTATTTTAAAGCCATTTTCAGAAGAACAAGAAAAAATACTTTGGTTAAAAAAAGCTGAATCTGAAAATGAATTTCTAGATAAATTAATTTATGAAGACTTTAAAGTAACCGATACATATACTATAAAATCATATTCAAAAGTATTGCAAGCTGGAAACATCGATATGACAACGTTTTTGGATGCCACTAAAAATTACATAGCTAAACATCATCAATTAATTGAAGATTCGTTTGATTACAGTGCATTAAAACAAACTGAAAACGATGTGATATATAAATCAGTTTCAGCTAAAAACATTGTATTTTGTGAGGGGCATTTAATTTCTAAAAACCCTTACTTTAATTGGATTCCTTTTAAACCAGCTAAGGGAGAGGTATTAACGATAACGTGTGATAATCTGTATTTAGAAAATTCTATTTTTAATAAAGGTTTTTTTATCATGCCCATAGGAAAC
>JANYGR010000281.1 GCA_025359355.1 Bacteroidota bacterium
TGTAATCAATTATGATTTACCAGATGTTGCTGAAAATTATGTGCATCGTGTTGGAAGAACTGGGCGAGGTAATAATAAAGGCGTAGCTGTATCATTTTGCAGTAACGAAGAAAAACCAATTTTAGAAGAAATTGAGCAATACATGGATAAAAAAATTAATGTATTAGCCGTTAATAAAGCCGATTACTCCGAAACGCTTGCCCTTACTGAGGATGTGAATGATAATTGGAAAAAATTAATTTCAGATTTTGATTCTGAAGAAAAGGTTTATAAAGGAAAAAAGAAGAAAAAGAAGTAGTTTTTTTATTTGAGAAATAGTTACTATTTTTAAATCATGCAATCGAAGTTACTCAAAAATAAATTGGAACTCCGCGCCCTGTATATGGCGATGTGGAGTAATTAAGTAATTATTTACTTAACCTGAACTCATCTGATTATTAGTTCAGCATCATTACTAATTTAATAAACACCTTATAAAAAAATACAATGGCAAAAGAAATTAAAAACGTAGAATACGGTTTAGAGAAAATATTTGAAGGCGCTCAAGACTTCTTACCTTTATTAGGAACTGATTATGTTGAGTTTTATGTAGGTAATGCGAAGCAATCGGCGCATTATTACAAAACAGCTTTCGGTTATCAATCTTACGCGTATGCAGGATTAGAAACAGGTTTAAAAGACCGCGTGTCTTATGTTTTAAAACAAGATAAAATTCGGTTGGTATTAACCACGTCTTTAGTAAGTAATTCGCCTATTGCAGAGCATGTAAAAAAACATGGTGATGGCGTTAAGGTAATTGCATTATGGGTAGAAGATGCTCGTAAATCTTATGAAGAAACCATTAAGCGTGGTGCAAAATCATTCATGGAACCTGTTGTTGAAAAAGATGAACAGGGTGAAGTGGTTCGTGCAGGTATTTTTACTTACGGAGAAACGGTTCACATGTTTGTAGAACGTAAAAATTACAAAGGGACTTTCTTACCTGGATTTAAAGAGTGGAAAAGCGATTACAATCCAAAAGCTGTTGGCTTAAAATTTATTGACCACATGGTTGGTAATGTGGGTTGGAATCAAATGAATGCTACCGTAAAATGGTATGAAGACGTGATGGGCTTTGTAAACTTTTTATCTTTTGATGATAAACAAATTACAACAGAATATTCGGCGTTGATGAGTAAGGTAATGAGTAATGGAAACGGTCGTATTAAATTTCCAATTAATGAACCAGCAGAAGGTAAAAAGAAATCTCAAATTGAAGAATACATTGATTTTTATGAAGGCGCTGGCGTTCAGCATTTAGCCTTAGCTACAGATGATATCATTGCAACTGTAACAGAATTAAAAGCTCGTGGAGTAGAATTTTTACCACCGCCACCACAAGCATATTACGATGAAATTCCTACACGCTTGGGAACTCACATGAGCATCATGCATGAAGATATTTCTAAATTACAGGAATTATCAATTTTAGTGGATGCAGATGAAGACGGCTATTTATTACAAATATTTACGAAGCCAGTAGAAGATCGTCCAACGTTATTTTATGAAATCATTCAACGTATGGGTGCAAAAGGCTTTGGTGCTGGTAATTTCAAAGCATTATTTGAAAGTATAGAAAGAGAGCAAGCAAAAAGAGGGACTCTTTAATTGAATAATATCCATTCTAAAAAGCCGTTTAAAAGTATATTTTAAACGGCTTTTTTAATTATAAAATAAATTAGAAAAATCTTCGATTGAATCAGATTACAAATCCCATACACTTTTGCGACGGGCAACTTTTGGTTTAAAAAATTCTTTATGTTCTAACATAAAAGCCATCATAAAATAAATGATGATAGGCGAACCAAATGTGAAAAAGGATAGGTAAATAAAATACAAACGAATATGTGTTGTGCCAATGCCAAGTTTTTTTCCCCACCATTCACAAACACCAAATGCTTGTTGTTCAAACCAAAGTATAATTTTATTTACCATTATTACAAAGATAAAAAAATATTTATATCCAACATCGTTAAAATGATTTTTTGAGTAAGGCTTGGCCTACATGACAGTGAAGACAAGCTTTGGCTGAGCAAAAGAAATCGTACAATTGTATTTGAGCCTGACTTTCAAGAGCCGAATCTGTTTTAACACCTAAGTTTGTATAGGCTTTAGTTTTTGTATTGACTTCAGCTGGTAGCTGAGCTAATAAATCTATTGCATAATCTTTTAACTCCAAATTAGAATTACGCTCCGACATGAAAAATAAAAATGGCACAATGGTATTAATCACAATGGTGTGAAAGGCAGACTCTCCCAACAGCTTAGAACTTTCTTCTACCTCTGTATCAAATTGATAATGTGTTTTCCAATAAGCAGAAGTTTCAATATTAAAAAAAGTTTTTAAGTCAACTATAGTCGGTTGCTTTTCTAAAATATGGTATAATGACTGTTGTTTCCCAATTAAATTGGCTAATTGAGAGATACGTATTGTTGGAAAATTAACAGGGCGAGTTTTAGAAAACTTCCAAAGTTCTTTCTTTAAAGGAACTACTTGGTATTTATGTTTTAAAAACTCAAATTCATTTTGCAATAATTTTGGATAAGCGTCCGAAAATAACTCATCTAAAAAACCAGCTGTACCAAATAACAAGGCTTCTATTTGAATAGGTTGATCAGCATGCTTTTTTAAGATGCTATAAGGAATTGATTTACCAAGCAATTCAAAGGCATCGTTATTTATTTTAAATCCAAAATTTCTGCTTAATAAAATATATAACGTGTCTTCATAATTTTGATGACATAGTTGAAATAAATCTTCTATACGTTTTGTTTTTTCCTCAATACGAGAAACCGCTAATCTATCCATCCACGATTTCCAAACAATATCCGAAACCGAAGCGATTGATTTACCACAGGGGATTGTTTGTTTAGATAATTCCAATTGGCTGTATTGCTCAATTAGCAAAGGATTGATGATATTTTTTAATTCTACAACGGATACATTAAATTGTTCGTTTTGCGGTAATTGCACATCATGCTCATAAACAACATGTAATATTAAATTGTCGTAAACTTTATTTTGTTGATGTTTATGCTTTAACCAATCAGAGGTTTTAACATGAATTTCCACATTACCAACTAATAATAAATCATTTATTAAAACTTTCGAAGAAAAAAAATCAGGACCAGAATCTTGATTATGTTCGCCAATAGCAACAATCTCAATCATTTCGCCCTTAGTGCCAACAAATCGATTTTGCCCAAGCAACTTATATTTCCAAATGGTATGTAAAAGTGCTTCGTTCATGTCAAGTATGAATTAAATAGAAAATTGATTTAAATACTTTTTTAAGGTACTAATGAAATTGCCGTTAATTTAAAATTTCCCTGTCTTATAACATAGTAAAATACAACTTGTATTCCCTCATGATTTTTTGCTAATTCGTTTGGCTTATAGTAATCATATGCAATTCCATAAACATTCTCGCCACGCCCATGTTTGTCTATAAAACCAGTCACCATAATATCTGGTTTATTAGAAGAAATAATTTTCCATAATTTTTTATTACCAATTAGTTTTGTTAGTCCATTTTTAAGGAAATAATCAATTGGTTTAATATAGTCAACAATAGTGTCATTATGAAAACCACACAGAGTGCAATCAACAGAGTCGAGACATAATCCCCTCAACTTTAAAGTATCTCTCGATAATATATATAGCGATGTCTTATTCCAACAATTTAATAGTTTAGCGCTATCTAACTTTGTAATATTTTGCGCATAAATAGTTCTTAAAAACACAGAAAAGAATATGAATACTAATACTTGCTTTGCCCTCATAAAATTCAGACAACTATTTACTTTCAACTGGCTGAGTAGCTTTCATTGCCAAAATATATTTTGTCAAAGCATCTTTTTGAGTAGCTGTTAATTTAGCCTTAGGCGACATATCATCTATTTCATGCATCCAACTTGCCTCTGAACGCTTAAAGATATTTTTTTGTCCATGACAATTCGTACAAGCCCCTGTATAAATTGAATATCCTTCTGATAAGATTTGTGCTGTTACATCTGGGAACTTCGCTTTAATGGCTGTTAATTCAGCATCTCCAGGGATAATATTTGGTTTTGAAACAGTTGCTACTGTTGGTGTTGCTGTTTTTTTAGAAGTACTACAAGATACAACAATCAATACAGCTAAAGAAAAGGTTATTAATTTTATCATGATCGTCTATTTTTAAATTATAAATTAAAGTTATTATAAAAAACTTATTCAACAATATTGTATTCGTTTATTTTTCGATACAACGTTCTTTCACTGATACCAAGCTCTTGCGAGGCATACTTTCGTTTGCCTTTATGTTTTTTGAGCGCCTTTTTAATCATATCAATTTCTTTATCTTGAAGTGATAATGATTCTTCCACAACTATCGGCTGATTAAATCCATTAGCCGCATCTTTCACTACAATAGGATTATGAATCGTCACATCATTCGCATTCGATACTACAGGAAAATTTCTGTCATTGTTATATGGCATATCATCTGTTGAGATAGCACTCAAATTAACATTACCACCTTGTACAATTGTTTGAACCACTTTTTTTAGATCGTTCAATTCTTTTTTCATTTCAAATAATACTTTATACAACAAATCACGTTCGTTCATATCCGAAAAACCTGATCCTCCTTGATGGCCAGCCGCTGATAACGCAGGTAATTTATTGCTATCGTAATTTGGTAAATACAACAATAAACTATTTAAATTAATATCTCTTTCTTTTTCGATAATAGAAATTTGTTCCGTAATATTTTTAAGCTGACGAATGTTACCTGGCCAATAATAATTTACCAATGCTTGCTCTGCCTCATGATCAAGCTTAATAGCAGGCATGCGGTATTTAGTAGCAAAATCACTTGCAAATTTTCTGAATAATAAATAAATATCATCCTTTCTCTCACGCAATGGCGGTAAGTTAATTGGCACCGTATTTAATCTATAAAATAAATCTTCCCTAAATTTTCCTTTTTCAATAGCGAGATTAAAATTAATATTGGTAGCTGCAACTACTCGCACATTTGTTTTTTGCACTTTACTACTTCCCACTCTGATGTATTCGCCAGTTTCAAGTATACGCAATAACCTTGCTTGAGTTGGCAATGGCAACTCTCCTACTTCATCTAAAAAAATAGTACCGCCATCTGCTACTTCAAAATAACCTTTACGAGCTTCGTGCGCCCCTGTAAACGAACCTTTTTCGTGTCCGAATAATTCACTATCAATTGTTCCTTCTGGTATTGCTCCACAGTTTACGGCAATGTATTGTCCGTGTTTGCGAGCGCTAAACTGATGGATAATTTGAGGGAACACTTCTTTACCAGTTCCACTTTCGCCATTTATAATAACACTTAAATCGGTTGGCGCTACTTGACGCGCAACATCCAAAGCTCTTTCCAATAAAGGACTGTGTCCTATTATTCCGAAACGTTGTTTGATATCTTGTAGGTTCATAAGGGACTGCTTGATTTAAGGGATTTAAGAGACTTCAAAGACTCAATATATCCAGTAATTATTTTTGATTTAATATTTTATCTCTGAAATTAGAAATTTGTTTTTGTAATACTTCCACTTTATTTAAAACGTTTTTCAATTCGATTTCGTTACCGTATTTTCTTCTTTCACATATCAGTAATTGCGTTTCCATTTCGTAACAGGAAGTTAAAGCGGTAGTTAAAAATTCAGCAAAATGAATATTTGTTCTTTTCCCCGAACCCTCTGCGATATTGGAAGGAACTGAAACTGAACATCTATCAAGCTGGCTTATTAAATTATATTTTTCTTTTACAGGTAATGTTTCTGTGTACTTGTATATCAAATCGCACAAGTCCATTGAATCTTGCCAAATGGTTAATTTTTTAAAATTATGTTTAATCATAACGTTATAATTATCTCTGTTATCCCTTTAGTCACTTTAATCCCTTCTATCTCTTCCGTCCCTCAAGTCTCTTTAGTCCCTCCAGTCCCTTACACGCACTCTCCGATAAGCGTTCCACTCGTGCAGCTCGTAATCAACACATTCACATAATCACCTTTTTTTAAATTTCCTTTTGGGAAAACGCATACTGTATTTTGTGAGTTACGTCCGCTCATCATATCAGTAGATTTTTTTGAAACATTTTCTACTAATACTCTATATGTTTTTCCTAAACCTTGCTTGGTTCTAATTTCACTGTGTTTTCGCTGCATATCAACAATCTCTGTTAAACGTCTGCTTTTTACTTCAGCAGGAACATCATCTTCATATTTGCGTTCTGCTAATGTTTTAGGGCGTTCGCTATAAGAGAACATATAAGCAAATTCGTATTGCACATCTTCCATTAACGATAAAGTATCTTGATGTTGCTCTTCTGTTTCTCCACAAAAGCCAGTAATGATATCTGCGCTAATTCCTGCATCTGGCATAATGCGACGTATTGCAGCAATGCGATCCAAATACCATTCGCGAGTATAACCACGATTCATTTTTTCTAGTAACTCGCTATTACCGCTTTGCACAGGCAAATGCACGTACTTACAAATATTTTCATATTTGGCCATCATGTGCAAAACATCATCGCCCATATCTTTAGGATGCGACGTTGAATAACGTACACGTAAATCAGGATGAATTAAAGCAACCATTTCCAATAACTCCGCAAAGGTTGTTGAGTTTGCTTTTTGTTCGTCGGTTAAATTTTCTTTTTTTAATCCGCCACCACTCCACAAATAAGAATTTACATTTTGTCCTAACAACGTTACTTCTCTATAACCCTTATCAAAGGCTTCTTTACATTCATTGACAATGGTTTCCGGTTCGCGGCTGCGCTCACGCCCACGTGTAAATGGTACCACGCAAAAGCTGCACATATTATCGCAACCACGCATAATGCTCACAAAAGCACTTACACCATTATGATCTAAACGCACGGGAGAAATATCGGCATACGTTTCTTCTTTACTTAAAATAACGTTAATGGCTTGTTGGCCACCTTCGGCAACAGCAATTAAATTAGGCAAATCGCGGTAAGCATCGGGGCCAACCACCATATCCACTAATTTTTCCTGTTCTAAAAACTGATGCTTTAAGCGCTCTGCCATGCAACCAAGCACACCAATTAGTAAATTTTTATTGGTCTTTTTTATTTTTTTGTAATCATGTAAACGCTGGCGAACACGAGATTCGGCATTTTCGCGAATAGCACAGGTATTTACAAAAATTAAATCAGCTTCTTTATAATCCGTTGTTGTTGTATATCCTTTATCTATTAAAATAGAAGCCACAATTTCGCTATCCGCAAAATTCATTTGACAACCATAACTTTCTAAAAATAATTTTTTACCAGCTTTATTTTCGGTTTCAATAACGAGTGCTTCGCCTTGTTTAGATTCATCTATTATTTTGTTCTCCATGTAGCTCTTTAAAAACGCAAAGATAAGGCTTTGTTATGACATTTTGACACGTTAACGTTTTTTTGAGGATTAAAATTAAAAAAATATTTATTTATTTAATTTATTGATTTATAATGAATTACATTAGTAAAATGGAATATTAATGAGCTGTATCACATGTAAGAAAAAATAAAAATTAGGTTTATTCAGATTAAATTTTTTTCCTTTGCAAACTTTTGAAAGAAATAAAAGACTTTTTAAAAGTAAAGAAAAGGTTCGTATTTATCTTTTTTCGTTCAATTATGTACTTATATATATACAATACATGGCAAAGAATTTAGTGATAGTTGAGTCCCCCGCAAAAGCAAAAACTATTGAGGGATTTTTAGGGAAAGATTACACCGTTAAATCAAGTTTTGGTCATATTAGAGACCTTGTAAAAAAAGGATTTGGCGTCGATATTGAAAATAATTTTACACCAACATACGAAGTTCAACCTGATAAGGAACGAGTAATAGCTGAACTTAAAAAATTAACGAAGAGTGCTGATATGATCTGGTTAGCATCCGATGAGGATCGCGAGGGAGAAGCTATTAGCTGGCATTTATATGAAACATTAGGGTTAACACCAAAAAACACAAAGCGTATTGTTTTTCATGAAATTACAAAACCAGCCATATTAAAAGCAATTGAAAACCCACGTGAAATTGATATTAATTTAGTAAACGCTCAACAAGCTCGTCGTGTGTTAGATAGGTTAGTTGGTTTTGAATTATCTCCAATTTTATGGCGTAAAGTACGTCCGAGTTTATCAGCTGGTCGTGTGCAATCGGTTGCTGTGCGCTTAATTGTAGAGCGTGAGCGCGAAATTCAAAAATTTACATCAACTTCTGCATTTAAAGTTTCAGCGACATTTACTGTTGGTTCAGGTTTATTAAAAGCAGAATTAGATAAGCGTTATAATACAGAGGCAGAAGCTCAAGCTTTTTTAGAAAAATGTAAAGTAGCTTCTTATACTATATCTAGTTTAGAAACAAAACCTGCTAAACGCTCTCCAGCTGCACCTTTTACAACATCTACCTTACAACAGGAAGCTGCACGTAAATTAGGATTTTCGGTAGCACAAACCATGCAAGTAGCTCAACGCTTATATGAAGCTGGACGTATTACTTATATGAGAACTGACTCCGTAAATTTATCGGAAACAGCCATGGATCAGGCTAACAAAGCCATCAACGAAAACTACGGCGCTAAATATTACAATCCTCGTAAATATAAAACGAAGAGCAAAGGCGCACAAGAAGCGCATGAGGCGATTCGTCCTACATATATTGATAGAACAGTTATTGATGGCGAACGTAATGAAATTCGTTTGTATGATTTGATTTGGAAACGCACAATTGCTAGTCAAATGAGCGATGCGGAGTTAGAAAAAACAACTGCTAAAGTAAGCGTGAGTGGTGCTTCTGAAATTTTTGTCGCGCAAGGTGAAGTATTAAAATTTGATGGTTTCCTTAAAGTATATATGGAAGGAACAGA
>JANYGR010000282.1 GCA_025359355.1 Bacteroidota bacterium
GGGTATATGTATTATAGTAACCATTATTAGCGAATTTGCATCCAACATTGCCAGTATACAATTGGCAATCCCTGTTATGATTGCTTTGCAAAAAGATTTGGATTTGCCACCCTTGTTGTTAATGATTCCTGCAACATTTGCTGCTTCCTTAGGTTTTATGTTGCCCGTGGCCACAGCAGCCAATACTATCGTATTTGGAACCAAACGCATTGATATGAAAGATATGTTTAAAGTAGGCTTAGTGCTTGATGCCATTGGTATTTTATTAATTACCATTTTCTGTTACTTATATTTGGGTTAGAGATGATGTTTCAATTCTTTTTTAGAAATTGTTCAAAATATCCAAGTATTGTGATTAAGTTTTTTTTATAATTTATATGAACTGTTGTAAATTTGTAAATCAACCCGTAATCAATAAAATAAATATATATCATGGAAGTAACAGGACAATTAAAGCTTAAAGGCGACATTCAAAAAGTAAGTGAAAAATTTCAAAAAAGAGATTTCGTTTTATCAACTGATTTAAGTACGCCGTATCCTCAACACGTGAGTTTTCAAATAACTCAGGATAAATGTTCTTTAATCGATCAATTTAATGAAGGAGATGAATTAAAAGTTCAATTTAACTTACGTGGACGTGAGTGGAATGGTCCTCAAGGAATTAAATTTTTCAACACATTAGAAGCTTGGAAAATTGAAAAAGTGAGTGGGACTCAATCATCAGCTCCAGCTCAAAACAATAATTCTGGCATGAGCGAAAACACATCAGCGCCTGTATTTAATAGCAGTATTTCTGATGCTGACGATTTACCGTTTTAAGTTAAAGACCAAATAGACTAAAGGACTAAAGGGATTATAGAAACAGTTTGTTTCAAATCTTTTTAGTCTTTTTTCTTTTATCATGACTATGAAAAAACCTTCAGTCCTTTTAATTTACACCGGTGGCACCATTGGTATGATGCAAGACCCTCGTTCTGGCGAATTGAAACCTTTCAATTTCAAAGCACTGAGTAAGCAAATTCCCGAATTAGAAAAATTTGATATTAATTTATCGTCTATTTCCTTTGCCAAACCTATCGATTCGAGCAACATGCATCCACGCGTGTGGGTAGAGTTAGCAACTATTATAAAAGATAATTATAATTTGTATGATGGTTTTGTAATCTTACATGGCTCTGATACCATGGCTTATACAGCAAGTGCGTTGAGTTTTATGTTGGAAAATTTAGCAAAACCAGTAGTATTAACTGGTTCGCAGCTACCAATCGGAATTATTAGAACAGATGGGAAAGAAAATTTAATTACAGCCATTGAAATTGCGGCTTCTCAAATTAAACAAAAGCCTATTGTAACAGAAGTATGTGTGTACTTTGAATATAAATTATACCGAGGCAACAGAACGTATAAATATAATTCGGCACATTTTGATGCCTTTAAATCGCCCAATTATCCTGCTTTAGCAGAGGCTGGCGTTGATATTAAATATAATACAACTGCGCTTTTGAAGCCTTCAAAGAAACAATTAATTGTTCATACACAGTTGGATAATGATATTGCGGTGCTTAAATTATTTCCAGGTTTAAGTAAGAAAATTACCTTGGCAATTTTAAATACAGAGGGTATTAAAGCTGTTATTATAGAAACCTTTGGTGCTGGTAATGCAAGTACAGAAGAGTGGTTTACTACTGCACTAAAACAAGCCATTGATAAAGGCATTATTATCTATAATGTGACGCAATGTGCCGAAGGAAAGGTAATACAAGGCATGTACGAAACAAGTAGCCTCTTAAAAAAGATTGGTGTGGTTAGTGGCTTTGATATTACCTTTGAAAGTGCAATTGCTAAATTGATGTTTGTATTGGGAAAAAAATTATCGGTAGCAAAATCGAAAGTATTATTAGAAACGGATTTACGAGGAGAAATCAGCATTTAGAATAAAAAATAAATAAATGAAAAACACAATTAATATAGACGGTATTAAATTATACGCATTTCATGGATGTTTGGACGAAGAAGGAAGAGTAGGAGGAGAGTATATCGTAAATGTATCAATGGAAGTTGATTTTAATGAAGCCGCTATAACAGATGATTTGAATTTAACGATCGACTACTGCACGGTATTTAATATTTGCAAAACCGAAATGGCAATCCGATCTAAATTAATTGAACATGTAGTTAAACGTATTTATGATAACATTAAAAAAACATTTCCTCAATTAATTCAAACCAAGGTTACTATTATTAAACTATTGCCTCCTATGAATGGCCCTGTAGACAAGGTTTCGGTGGTGTTTGAAGATTAGAGTAGATACTGCGTAGCGGATAGTTTTATGTTTAATTCAGGAGCAAATATCATGACTCCGAAAATAAGAGAAGGTGGATTTTAAATTTATATGATAGCGAAAAAAAATATTTACAGAGTTTTTAAGGTACTTTTATTACTATCTATACCAGCTTCAATATGGTTCTTTTCGAATAAAAAAAGTAGTTCAATTAAAAAGAACAAATGTTTTTCTACGGCAAAAGTAACGAAATTACATCGAGGATTTAAGGGTAATTATTCATTTCAAATTGAATTCAAAGATGAGAATAGGAAATTAATAATTGATAGAATAACTTTGTTTTTTGGTCCTGATACTTCAATTGTAAATAAGTATTTTCTTGTAGTTTATAATTGCAATAATTCATACGAGTATGAATTATTAATAACAAAAAAGGACTATGATGGTTATGGTCTTCCATACCCTGATAGTTTAAAGTGGGTTAATCAATATTTTGAATAAATGCAGTTTTAACAATAAAAAGAATATATCATTATTAAATACCCCGCTCCCAAGCATTTGTAATGCTTCGGGATGATAAACAATCATAGAGTGATTGCGCATTTGTTTTAATACTTTTTTATTTCAACTTCTCTTTTAAATATTTAGCTGTATAACTTACTTTATTTTTAGCTACTTCTTCGGGAGTTCCTTCTGCTACAATATTTCCGCCTTCATCGCCTCCTTCAGGGCCAATATCAATAATCCAATCTGCACACTTAATCACATCTAAATTATGTTCAATCACAATAATGGAATGCCCTCTATCTATTAGTGCATTAAAGGATTTCAGCAATTTAGCTACATCATGAAAATGTAAACCTGTTGTTGGTTCATCAAAAATAAATAAGGTTTGCGTCGTGCTACTTCCTCCAATTAAAAAGGTGGCTAATTTAATACGTTGCGCTTCGCCACCACTTAAGGTGCTAGACGATTGCCCTAATTGCACATAGCCTAAACCCACTTCCTGCAAGGGTTTCAGACGTTCATTTATTTTTCGGCATAAACGGCTACTTTCATCTTTACTAAAAAAATCAACTGCATCATCAATGGTCATTTCTAAAATATCGGCAATAGATTTCGATTGAAATAAAATTTCTAAAGTCTCTGCTTTAAAACGTTTGCTATTACAAGCTTCGCAAGGCAACTCAATATTTGCCATAAATTGCATTTCAACAGTAATGGTTCCTTCTCCTTCACAAACTTCGCAACGGCCGCCATCTACATTAAACGAAAAATGAGAAGGCTTGTAATTCCTTAATTTTGCTAAGGCTTGCTCTGCATACAATGTGCGGATTTCATCATAAGCTTTGGTGTAAGTTACAGGATTACTTCGTGATGACTTACCAATAGGGTTTTGATCAATAAACTCGATGTGTTGTATTTGTTTTAAACTCCCTGATAGTTTATCACTTTTTACATTAGTAAAATAACCATCTAAATATTTACGAACGTTGGGATATAATACTTTTTTTACTAAAGTAGATTTACCAGAACCACTCACGCCTGTGATGCAACACAGCGTATTTAAAGGGAATTTGACAGTTATGTTTTTTAAATTATGATCGGTCGCATCTTTTACTTCAATAAATTCTTTCCACTTACGACGTGTTTTAGGAACCTCTATGCGTAATTTATTTGTTAAATAGTGAGCTGTTAAACTTTCTTTACTTTTTAATAAATGATCGTGATTCCCTTGAAAGACGAGTGTTCCGCCGTGTGTTCCTGCTTCTGGACCAATATCAATTAATTCATCAGCCGCTAACATCACATCTTCATCATGCTCTACAACGATTACTGTATTGCCTTGCGCTTTCAACGATTTTAAAACACCAATCAATTGCTCGGTATCGCGCGAATGCAAGCCTATGCTGGGCTCATCTAAAATATATAAACTACCAACCAAACTACTACCTAAGGATGTTGCTAAATTAATACGCTGACTCTCGCCTCCACTCAGGGTGTTAGCTACTCGGTTTAAACTTAAATATCCTAAACCAACATCTAATAAAAATTGTAAGCGGCTGTTAATCTCTATTAGCAAGCGTTTAGCAATGGTGGTATCATGTTCATTCAATTTTAATTTTTTGAAAAAAGCACGCATTTCAGTTACAGGTAATAACACTAGCTCCGAAATGCCCATTCCGCCTACTTTTACATAGTTTGCATCTTTACGCAAACGTGTGCCATTACAATCAGGACAATTAGTTTTACCACGATAACGCGCTAACATCACACGGTATTGTATTTTATAACTTTCTTTTTCGAGCATTTTAAAGAAAGCGTTAATGCCTTCAAAATGCTCATTACCAGACCAAAGCAAAGCATATTGCGCTTTTGATAATTGAATGATGGGTTTGTGAATAGGAAAATCAAACTTATGAGCATTTTTAATTAATTGATTTTTATAAAGACTCATCACTTCCCCATTCCAACAAATAATGGCATTATCAAATACTGAAATACTTTTATTAGGAATAACTAAATCAGCATCAATACCAATCACGCTTCCAAAGCCTTCGCAGGTTTTGCAAGCACCAATAGGATTATTGAAACTGAAAAAATTAATATCGGGTTCTTCAAACGACATACCATCTGCTTCAAATAAATTTGAAAAATGATGTTGATGATATGTTTTATCTGTTTGTTCAATAAATACATCACACTCGCCATTTCCTTCGTAAAAGGCAGTTTGCACGCTATCCGCTACACGATTTTGAAAATCTTCATCAGTAATATCAACCGAAATACGATCAATTAATAAATAAATAACATCCGTTTTTTTCGACTTCTTGGCATCAAAATCTGAAATTTTAGTAATAACATTATTAACGAATATCCTTGCAAATCCTTGTTGATTCAGTAATTCAAGATGCTTGGCTAAATCTCTATCTTTTGGTACCAGTAATTTAGAAAGAATCAAACATTTAGTGTCGTTAGTTAATGTGTTTACAAAATCAACCACATCTGTAATAGAATCACGTTTAATTATTTTACCTGAGATAGGGCTGTAAGTATTACCAACACGGGCATACAAGAGTTTGAGGTAATCATAAATTTCGGTAATGGTTCCAACAGTACTTCTTGGATTACGAGAAATAACTTTTTGTTCGATTGCAATAGCTGGCGAAATACCTTTGATGTAATCTACTTTTGGTTTTTCTAATCGACCTAAAAACTGACGTGCATAGGCCGAAAGGCTTTCTACATAACGTCTCTGGCCTTCGGCATATAATGTATCAAATGCTAACGACGATTTACCAGAACCTGATAAACCAGTAATAACAATAAATTTATTACGAGGCAATGCCACATCAATACCTTTGAGGTTGTGCATGCGCGCGCCTTTAATTATAATATATTCTTTAGGACTGAGGGTAGTTATATCTTTTGCCAAAACGGTAAGTCATTAATTGTGTATCAAATATAATAGTTTGTAAAATGGATTACATACCATAGTATTAACAAAGAATTAATTTTTTAGT
>JANYGR010000290.1 GCA_025359355.1 Bacteroidota bacterium
GCTAAAAAAGTATATGAAAACATCGTTCCTTTAAAACCTGAAGATATTGCTGAAACTATCTACTGGATGGCTTCTCGACCGGCTCATGTAAATATCAATGATGTGATTATTATGCCAACGATTCAGGCAAATTCCACAACCTTATTAAGGTAATTAATGTTGGATAAATAAAATGTATTAGAAAATACTACACTATTTTCCTTCAATCCATTTCGTAATCTTTGAGCAATCAGGTTTTTTAAATGACAATACATAGTCGACTAAATAACCATTTTCATCAATCATATATTTTTGAAAATTCCATTTAACTGAACTACTCTCAACCCCATTACGATCTTTAGTTGTAAGCCATTTGTAAAGATCACAAATGCTATCCCCCTTCACGTTTACCTTTTCCATCATCATAAATGATACTCCGTAATTTTTAGTACAAAAATCTTTGATATCAGAACTTGAACCAGGCTCTTGTCCTCCAAACTGATTGCAGGGAAATCCAACGATAACAAAATTTTTATCCTTATACTTTTCATACAACTCTTCTAATTGCTTAAATTGAGGAGTAAAACCGCATTTGCTGGCTGTATTAACTACCAATATTTTTTTTCCTTTCAATGATGAAAAATCAAAAAGCGCTCCATCAATCGTTTTTACTTTAAACTGATGAATGGAAGATGTTGGGTTCCCTCGTTTTGTAAGGAAAGCATATAAAAAGAATGATAAAGCTCCTATAGTAATTAATATTGTTAGCTTATTCATTCTGTTTTTTTATCGCGCTTATAACTTAACATTTCATTCTATAAAAAGTTTATCTAACTCTTAAAATCAAAAATATTTAATTTTTATTTAAATACATTAATAGCTCCATTTAATTCATATGTCTTCTCATCTAAGCCTATAGCCTTGATGACATAAAAATAAGTTCCGTCTGCAACAATATGCCCACCCTTATTTTTTCCGTCCCAAGACATTTGTCCGCTAGCAGTGCTTTCAAACATTTTTAATCCCCAACGATCAAATACCGTCATGGATATTTCTCCCATATTTGTGGCGTTTAATATGAATACATCATTTACCAAATCTCCATTTGGTGTAAAAACATTAGGAATTGTCAAATATGAAATCAAATCAACTTTAATAAGGCGTTTAGCAGTATCTGTACAAAATCCTTTAGTTGCAGTTAAAACAACAGTATACAAACCTTGTGTATTATAGGTAGTTGCAACTACGGTGTTTGAATAATTTATAGCCGAATTTCCTAAATCCCAACTATATGTTGTTCCTGATGGATTGATGCTTGTATTTGTAAACGACACCGGTAATGGCATTAATCCTTGATATGGGTCTGCTATAAATGATGCGGTAACCGTTTCGTGAGTTACACTTTGAGTTGCGGTAGCCGTACATCCATTTACAGCGTTAGTTCCATTAACAGTATATGTTCCAGCATTTGTAACATTAAATGGGTTACCAACAAATGCAGGTGAGCTTGGAATCCAAGTGTACGAATAAGCGCCTCCAACACCATTAGCGGTTAGCGCTAAACTATTTGTAAGACAAGAAATAGTTGAGGAAGGAACAGTAATATTAATGATGGCGGTTGTGTTAGTCGTAATGGTTATTACAGATTGTGATGAACAACCTGATAAACTAGTTGCAACAGTAGTATAAGTTCCATTTGCACTTACGTTATAGGGATTTACCGTATTTGTTGTTGTTCCGTTATTCCAAGTAATAACATCTGAAGTATTTGAAGTACTTGCCAACATTGATATTGTATGTGTAACGCAGGTTAATGCATTAGTTGCTGGTGTATTAACAATATTAATAATTGGCATTCCTCCAAAAACCGAATATGTATTAACACAGCCGTTAACGGGATTAGTTACCGTTAAGGTAAATATGCCAGAAGCTAAAGATGTGCCTGGGTTACCTGGTATTGGACCAGATGGGGGCGTCCAAGTTAAATATGCGTTAGGATTTGAGCTGTTCGCAAATAATGAGATTGTATTACCACTACAACCTAAAGTGTAAGTTGCGGTAGGTGTTATAGTATTTTGCGTAATAATAACAGGTACTGTGGCAGTACAGTTTGACAATGTATTTGTTAATACGCACGAGTATGTGCCAGGTGTATTAACAGTAAAGGTATTAGAAGCTGTAGTTGGAATCCATACAGCAGTTGTATTAGTAGCAGTATTTGCGCTTACAGAAATAGTTGTGTTTATGCAAGTTAAGGCGTCGCTAAGTGGGGTTATTGTATATGTTGGCCCATTAGTAAATGAAGCTATAGATACAATCGTCGTATTTTGGCAACCGAATGTATCAACAACAGTTACAGTATAATCGTTGCCTGGTGAAAGACCAGTTGCTAATGAGTTTGTTGAAGCCGCTGGCAGCCAATTATACACAAATGGTGCTGTGCCACTATTAACCACAATAGTACCTGCTCCTGTTGCGTTAGTACACGTTGCTTGCGATGTTATATTGGTTACTGTAGGGTTTGGCGTAGTGTGTAAAATAATATATTTTGTAACTGGTATACAACCGCCTAATGGACTCATATTTAGGGTATATGTTCCTGGAGTAGAAGTTGTAATGCTTTGAGTTGTGGCACCTGAAATACCAGAACTTGGTGGTCCATTCCAAATATAAGGATCTAAACCTGTAGGCGCTGTGATCGAAGCTGTTAAAGCTCCGCAAGTAGATAAATTAATTGGGGTTTGTGGAGTAGCATCATAAGTAATGCCATTTAAAATAATTTCAAGTGGTAAACATCTACAATCAAAATAGCCATAACCAAAATGACCTCCTTGTGTGCAATCTCCAACAGTAATTTGAATAGTGATATTTGAACCAATATATGGCGATAAATCTATGGTTCTAACTTCCCAAGTATGATAAAATACATTTGTGAATAGTGAAGAATAAGAAATCCAATTTGTTGTAACGCTAGATGATTGGCTACACAATGAACTTGGTGCAGCAATATCAATTTTAGGACAAGGTATAGTATTACCAGCCGCATCAATCACGCTAATATTCATAAAAGGTTGATCTGTGCAAGAATGAGCCGCATCTTCTAATACGCCCGCATAAGCATATTGAAAAATAGCATTAGAAGATGTTACACTGAATGATTGTGTGATTCGTTCTACGGAATAATCAGGGTTATTATTATTTATTTGAGCAATTTTACCTCCTCCAAATGGAGATGTCAGTGGCAATAGTGCTCCTACCGTTATATCATTGCCGGAAGAATTTATAACTTGTGATACGATCCCAGACGCGGACGGGCAACATCCAGCCATTGTGCTTGAGTTTGTGTTTGTTCCTGAGGTTACAGACCATCCTGAAAAAGTCCCTGTTTCAAAATCCATATTTGTACATCCAGGATTTACTGAAGTGGTTTGTGCTGTTTTCCAAATCAAACTGCTTCCATTATGGTTGTGATAATATTTTTCAAAAATAAATTCTTTTTTAGCGACATACAAACGAGCTTTTAATTTGTTGCCAGATATTCCCTTGCTGACTTGCACATTAACAAAACCGTTTTCGTCAAATCCGCTTAATGAGTCTTGCGAAAAAATAGTTTTGATTTGTGCCGAAAATTGGTTCGAAACCATAATCGCAAAAGTTAAAAAAATTAATTGAACTGTATTTTTCATCATAGCTAAAATTTAAAAATATTCGCCAATATAATGACTTTGTTGATTAATATCAAAAAAACAGGGAATTAAATGCTATCTAATTGCCTAAATGTGATTTATTAATCTCAAAAGTATTATGAATTGATGTTATAAAAAATTAATACAATAACTAACATCGAGATTAAGCTCCTTTAAATTTGCAACCCACTATAATTAATTGAAAGACACAACTAAAACTAACAACGAGAAATTTTTTAATACATTATTTCATGCTTTTTTAGAAAATAAAGTATATATTTGGTATTATTCAATTTAAACTGAAAACATGATAAAACGATTTAATTTATTTTTTGTGTTTTTATTTATGTGTGTTTTCGGAAATGCGCAAACTATATTTACAACACCACAAAACTATCAAATTTTAAAACAGAATGGGCAATTAAAACCAAAAGCTCGTTACGAATTCTTAACAACTGGAAGTAGTAATTTAAGCAATGCTCAACCAAATGTAAAAAACAATACTTCGTCTTTTACACCATCTGCCGCTAAAACTACTACCAATAGCTCTTGTCAATGTATGGTTTCTGTTGATCCAACATTTACTATCGTTCCAATGAGTAATTCTTTTCCTCCTGATTACAGAAATGATGATGATTATTCTGCCTCTATACCCTTAGGATTTAACTTTTGTTTTTACGGCACGAGTTATGTCTCTTGCTTTATCAACAATAATGGTAATATAACCTTTAATAATGGCTTATTTGCTTTCAGTGCCGGAGGGTTTCCTGCAGGTAATGCCAGTAATTTTGACACCATCATGATTGCACCTTTTTGGGGAGATGTAGATACACAAGGCCCATTAAGCGGGTTGGTATATTATAAAAAGACGCCCACTGCCCTCATTGTAAAATGGCATAATGTAGGTTATTACAGTAGTCATGACGATAAATTAAATGATTTTCAATTAATTATCACAGATGGAACAGATCCTATTTTACCTAATGGTAATAATGTTGCTTTTTGTTATGGTGATATGCAATGGACAACGGGAGATGTTTCGCCATTAGGAAATGTTGGAGGTTTTGGTGGAATACCCGCGACTGTGGGTGTTAACAAAGGTGATCATACTAATTATGTTCAAATAGGAAGATTTAATGTAAATAGTTCTATTTATGATGGTCCTTATGGGGCTAACGACGGAATCTCCTTTTTAGATAATAAATCATATTACTTTAACACTTGTGGGTCAAACAACAATCTACCTCCTATTATACAAGATGCAACTGGTGGAGGATCTACTTGCGGAGACACCATCAGAATTTGTGCCTTAGGCGACACCTTGGTTTATACCACGTCGTTTTTAGCTCCGGAAGGTACGCAATCAGTTACCATTGTTGGTAGCGCACCAACGTTAGGTGGTAGTTTTGTGCCATTAGGAATTACTTC
>JANYGR010000295.1 GCA_025359355.1 Bacteroidota bacterium
GCTAAAAAAGTATATGAAAACATCGTTCCTTTAAAACCTGAAGATATTGCTGAAACTATCTACTGGATGGCTTCTCGACCGGCTCATGTAAATATCAATGATGTGATTATTATGCCAACGATTCAGGCAAATTCCACAACCGTATTAAGGTAATTAATGTTGGATAAATAAAATGTATTAGAAAAGCACTACATTATTTACCTTCAATCCATTTCGTAATTTTTGAGCAATCAGGTTTTTTAAATGACAATACATAGTCGACTAAGAAACCATTTTCATCAATCATATATTTTTGAAAATTCCATTTAACTGAACTGCTTTCCACCCCATTAAGTTCTTTGGAAGTAAGCCATTTATAAAGCTCACAGATGCTGTCACCCTTAACGCTTACCTTTTCCATCATCATAAAAGATACACCATAATTTTTAGTACAAAAATCTTTGATGTCTGAACTTGAACCTGGTTCTTGTCCGCCAAACTGATTGCATGGAAACCCAATAATAACAAAATTTTTATTCTTATATTTTTCATACAACTCTTCTAATTGCTTAAATTGAGGGGTAAAACCGCACTTACTAGCCGTATTAACTACCAATATTTTTTTTCCTTTCAATGACGAAAAATCAAAAAGCTCTCCATCAATCGTTTTAACCTTAAATTGATGAATAGAAGAGGTTGGGGTCCCTCGTTTTGTAAGAAAAGCATATAGAAAGAATGATAAAGCTCCTATAGTAATTAATATCGTTAGTTTACTCATTTGAACTGATTAAAGTGACTGATTTATTTGTTTTTAAAAAAAAAAAGTATATGTTTGGTACTCTTCAAATTAAACTGGAATTATTATGAAACAATTTAACTTATTTTTTGCGTTATTATTTATGTGTGTTTTCGGAAATGCACAAACTATTTTTACAACACCACAAAATTACCAAATTTTAAAACAAAATGGGCAATTAGATCCAAAAGCTCGTTATGAATTTTTAAATGCTGGAAGTAGTAATGTGAGTAATGCTCAGCCAAGCACTAAAACTAACGGCACGTCTTTTACGCCATCTGCTGCTAAAACTACTACCAATAGCTCTTGTCAATGTATGGTGCCTGTTGATCCAACATTTTCTATAGTGCCAATTACTTCGGGTACTGCTCCTGATTACCGTAATGATGATGGTTCAACAACAGTAATTCCCTTAGGCTTTAGTTTTTGTTTCTATGGAACTACCTATACCTCGTGTTATATCAATAATAATGGAAATATTTCTTTCGGAAGCCCTTATTCTTCTTTTAGCTCAAATCCTTTTCCTGATCCTAGTTTTGTAATGATTGCTCCTTTTTGGGGTGATGTGGATACACGAAACTTATCTAGTGGCTTGCCTTACTTTAAAAAGACAGCAACATCTCTCATTGTAAAATGGGATCATGTAGGTTATTATAGCACAATGGCGGATATGGTTAATGATTTTCAGTTAATTATTACTGATGGAACTGATCCAATTTTACCAAATGGCAATAATGTTGCTTTTTGTTACGGAGATATGCAGTGGACAACAGGCTCAGCATCTGGAGGAACTGGTGGCTTTGGCGGAACTCCAGCTACTGTAGGTGTTAATAAAGGTGATGGCATAAATTTTGTTCAAATAGCACGCTTTGACCAACCGGGTACTGCTTATGACGGGCCTTATGGTGCTAATGACGGCGTATCATTTTTGGATAATAAATCTTATTATTTCAATACCTGTGGAACAAATAATAATTTACCTCCTATTATACAAGATGCTACTGGTGGTGGTTCTGCTTGTGGAGATACTATCCGAATTTGTGCTTTAGGAGACACCTTAGTTTATACCACTTCTTTTTTAGCCCCTGAGGGTTCGCAATCAGTAACTATTGTTGGTAGTGCGCCAACTTTGGGCGGCAGTTTTGTTCCCTTAGGAATAACCTCAACCGCAGGAGGTGTTACTACGTATGCTTGGATGGTTGTAGCGTCGACTAGTGTTACAGGTGTTCACACGGTTATCATCACTGGTACTGATAATGGAGTTCCTCCTTTATCTGCCTCTGCAACTTATTATATTAAAATACAAAATCTTCCCGTACCACAACCTACTTTATCAATAGCTCCAGCGGGTACTGTTTGTGCAACACCAGGCGCAACTGTAACATTAACTAATTGTTCCGCTTATGATAATGTGTATTGGAGTAATGGCGCTAGTGGCTGTTCTATCGTTGCCAACACAACCGGAGTTTATTATGTAACCGTAAATAAGCTAGGTTGTTATAAATCATCTTCAGATACAATTGTTGTTTTCCCAAATCCAGTTCCTGTAGTGTTTGGGCCATTAAATTATTGTTCTCCTGCAACCAGTACAACTTTATCTCTTAACCCTCCTGCTTCTGGTATGCCAGCTTATGCTACATATACATGGGCAACTCCAGCAACTAATATGCCAACGGCAGCTTTAACAAGTGGAGTAAAAACAGTAACGGTTACTGATGTTAATGGATGTAAGGGAGCTACTACATTTACAATTACCTCTGGTACACCAACTGTTGCTATCACAGCTAATCCAATTTCAATATGTGGCGCAGGCACAACTACATTAACCGCCTCTATTTCTGGCGCAGACAGCTATAGTTGGACGAATGGTGCAACTACACAAACTACTACCACTAGTTCGGCTGGAATTATTGGAGTAACTGTAACTGCTAGTGGATGTGTAGCTACAACAACAATTAATATTCCTGTTAACCCAACTCCTACTGTTACTTTACCATCAACTATAGGTATGTGTTCAGGAGCAAGTGCCACAGTTGCTCCAATTTCTTTCAATCCTATTGGGGCGTATACATATACTTGGAGCAATGGGTCACATGCCTCTAGCTTATCTATTAATACTGCAACTGTTATAACCGTGCAGGTTACTAATACACTAACAGGCTGTGTAAGTACTATTTCTAATTCTTGCACTGTTGTTACCGCCGCAAATCCTACTGTCTCTCTATCTAATAGCGCTATTGTGTTTTGTAATGGAAATATAGCATCCTTAACTCCAACTGTAACTGGTGGGACACCAGCCTATTCTTACTCTTGGAGTCCAGCTTCTTTAGGAACTGTTGCTACTGCCACCTCAGGGACGGCAGGAACTTTTACACTATTGGTATCCGATCAAAATTTATGTAAAGGAACAGCAACTGTTTCGGCTATAAAATCTACGCCGTCAGTTACTCTAACTTCACCTGATTTAATTCTTTGTCCTGGTGATTGTACAATTTTAACGGCATCAGGAACGTCATCTTTTGTTCCAATTACCTATGCGTGGTCTGCATCCTCAACAATATCTCCAACAATATCCGTTTGTTATATCGGAACAACTACTGTTACTATAACCGATTCAAAAGGATGTATTGCAACTAAGACAATTGCTACTGTAAGTGATGTTATACCAGTGGCTAGTTTCACGGCAAGTCCTTCTCCTTCTGTAACTCCTGGACAAGTCATCACTTTTACAAATACATCAACTATAGCTTCTGGAACTATCTCTACTAACACGTGGGCATTTGGCGATGGCAGTGGATCTTCTACTTCAAACCCTACATATGCATATTCAGATGCGGGTTCATTCGTAGTGACCTTAATTGTAACGGGAACGAATGGTTGTAAAGATACAATTACAGAAATTTTTGTAGTTGATGCGATACTTAATATTCCAAATGTCATTACGCCAAATGGTGATGGTATTAACGATTATTTGAAATTTAAAAACTTAGAAGTATTCAGTAGCAACACCTTAAGCATTTATAACCGCTGGGGTAAAAAAATATACGAACAAGAAAATTATAAAAATGATTGGAATGGTGGTGGTCACACAGATGGAACTTACTTCCTTATATTAAGTGTGCCAGATGCTAAACCACAAGTTTATCAAGGATATTTTCAGTTATTTAAATAAAAAATAAAGCTTCATAAAAAACCCACATAACAAATTTGTTATGTGGGTTTTTTGTTTTTAGAAACGTTATACATTAAAATCATCCCCATCCAGCATCACAGGAAAAACAGATCTGAAGTCTTGTAAATACTGGTGAGATAAGGTCACAGATTCTATAGAATCAGTGTTCGGAAGAATATGACTGATAATTTCCCCTCTTGGATTTAAAACAACACTATCGCCAGAA
>JANYGR010000350.1 GCA_025359355.1 Bacteroidota bacterium
GAACAGGAAGGGAAAAACAAAAACAGTTTTTACAATATAGCCTCGAAATATTCAGGGATTGCTTAATGATGAACTTCGGAAGTGTTGATTTAGTGAGGCATTCGGGAGAAGAAAAAGAATTCATTACAAAATTTGCACGCTTCATACATCAACGTAACTACGAAAAATTATTAGAAGAATTTAATTCTGCATACTACCACGTAGAGCGTAATGCTAATCCTAAGATTTTATTTATGGATTTGATTATGAAAACAAATGAGTTGTTGAATATGCCTGCTTAGTGTCAGCAAAAAGCTCCAACGTTTTTTTAACGCTGCTTAATTTCTTATTTTTATTTGAGACGCATAACAATATATCTTTCTCACCCCTTTATCCTCCCCTACTACCGTTAGCACAAAAAACAAAAAAACTACTTTAAATAAAATTATATTTACAGTATGGTAATTACTCTTTTAAAAGAAAGCATCGTATTTGCTTGGCATGCTTTAACATCTAATAAACTTCGAACCTTCTTGAGTTTATTAGGCATTACCATTGGCATTTTTGCCATCATTACTGTTTTTACTGTTGTTGATAGTTTAGAGCGAAACATTAGAGGCAGCGTCCAAAGCCTTGGGGATAATGTGGTATTTGTAATGAAATGGCCATGGACTTTTGGCCCTGATTATCCTTGGTGGAAATACATGAACCGCCCTGTTCCTGCATACAAAGAGTTAGCTGAGGTGCAACGAAAATCAAAATCTGCAGAAGCAATTGGTTTTAGAATTGCGGGTCGCAAAACATTGAAACAACAAAATAACACCATTGAAAACGCTGTGGTATCTGGTTGGTCTTATGGTTACGGAAAAGTGAAAGCCTTTGATATTGCTGATGGTAGCTATTTTACAGAAAGCGAAACGGATGCAGGATATAATGTGGTAATTTTAGGTGCCAACATTGCAGAAGGCTTGTTTCCTAATAACCAAGATCCTATCGGAAAAATGGTAAAAGTAGCGGGAAGAAATTGTAGGGTTATAGGCTTATTTAAAAAAGAAGGAGAAAGTTTATTAGGTAACACAATGGATAATCAAGCGGTGATTCCTTATAATTTTGCACGGTTGATGATGGATGTTAAATCTGAAAACAACGATCCTTTCATTGCTGTGAAGGCTAAACCAGGGATAACCAACGCACAACTTAAAGATGAATTGACGGGAATTATGAGAAGCATTAGAGGCCTGAAACCCTTGGCTGATGATGATTTTGCACTGAACGAAACAAATTTATTAAGCAAAAACTTTGACGGCTTATTTGATATTGTTGGTATTGCTGGCGCTATCATTGGTGGTTTCTCAATACTTGTAGGTGGCTTTGGCATTGCTAATATTATGTTTGTATCGGTGCGCGAACGAACCAATCTTATTGGTATTCAAAAATCATTAGGTGCTAAAAATTATTTTATCCTTTCTCAATTTTTATTTGAAGCTGTGTTTTTATCTCTCATTGGCGGTATTATAGGGCTTTTACTTATTTACCTTTTAACTTTGGTAGCAGGAAGTGTTGTCGATATGGAAATATCATTAACACGTTCTAACGTTATTTTAGGTTTAACAATATCTGTTTTGATTGGCATTATTAGTGGTTTTATTCCCGCCTATAGCGCCTCGCAGTTAGATCCTGTTGAAGCAATTAGAAGCACTTAGTGAAGGGACTAGAAAGACTGAAGAGAGGAAAGGGATACAAGATGAAAGACATAAGACAACAACGTTCAAATAACTAAAAACAAATAACCAACAACGCACAAATCCTCCGCGAACATTGCGTCTTCTCAGCGTACCCTGCAGTTAAACTCAAAATTAAAAAATGGCACAAATATCTCGACCAAAAATAATTTCTGTTACAGGTGTAATTGCTATTATATTTATTTTATTAGCATTTCCAATGTTGTTTACACCATCCATAAAACGCATGGGAGATTTTGTACCAATGATCTTGGGAATAATCATCACACTTCAATTTGTCTCTGTTATTGGCATTTGGCACATGAAGCAATGGGGCGTACAATTATTTATCATCATGTTTTGTATTCGCGTTATTACTTTTATGTTTTTAGAACTTTACGAATTCAGATTTTATTTCAATATTTTTTATTCTGTACTATTTATTATTTTCTTTTTGTTTCATTACAAAAAAATGGATACAAATTTATAGAACATAGATTACACTGATGTGTATGATTAAAATTAATTTGATCTCTGAAAAAATTTAATGCCATAGATGCATTGGAAACATAAGCGTTAGCGTACAGTTATAGCCAATGTGCCAGGACACCGAATCAAAACAAAAATGACAGAAGAAAAACTTACAATATCCGACAGAAATGTATTAAAACTTAATATTAAAGTTTCAATAGTACTTGGCGTTTTATTTTTAGTTGCAGTCTTGCTTTTTATAATTATAACAGTTGTCGTTGGTATAGTATTTAATGTTCACTTAAAAGAGGGTTTTATTATGAGAGCAAGCTATATTTTCGGCATATTCTTTTTGTTATTTTGTTTTGTATGGGGTTCCTATTTCAAGTATTATGTTGACCTAGTAAAAGGAATAAAAGTGACACTTAATTTAACTAACTATAAAATTGAAACTGAAAAGGATAAATCATTCATAATCTCTGATACACCATACTACGAACGCATTGAAATATATGAAGGCTACATTCCATTTATAGATGTAAATAGACCATTAAAGATTCAGTTAGCAAAAGAAAGCAAAGAAATTGTCTTTGTTTCAAACGACAAAGACAACTACTTAGACAAACCTTTGTAAGCTGAGTTTGAAAACATGGTTAATCACACTTTGTGTGGCACACTTGGCTATAACATACTGCCTCGTCCTGAAGCAACCCTCGAAAACGTCTATGTAATTTTTGTAATTTAATCTCTGTATCGTCCTGAAAAAAGTTTACACTTTTTGGTTAATAATCCTGTTACAAGTTTACACATTTTTTTTAATCCTAAATAGCCTTTACATTTGTTTAACTAGAAGAAAGGGAAACGAGCTCTGCTGAGGAGCAACTCGTTAGGTATAATCTGGTCAGATAGCGTAATAATACGTTGTAACGTGTAAATGTTATAACGGATTTACTTTTAATTACGCATTCTGCTTTTACCTAAAAAA
>JANYGR010000351.1 GCA_025359355.1 Bacteroidota bacterium
GGAAGTACAGAAGTACTTGAATACGCGCATTGTACATCTTTTGATAATACAAACCCTGTAGCAAAATTAAAATCGGATATGATGAATTTAAGAACATTTTATAATGTATTTACACCACCAAATACATGTAGTGCAGCTGTAAATGTAAAAGAACAGACATCTACAATTGATTTAAAAATTTATCCTAATCCTGTATCTTCTAACTTAATGATTTCTCTTAAAGAAATGCTAACTACTGCAACTATTGAAATAATTGATGTTGTAGGCAAACAACAGATTTTAGAACAAGCAAGCAATACCGCTAAAATTGTAGTGAATGTAAATGATTTACAAGCTGGAATTTATTTTGTAAAAATAACTACAGGAGAAAAATCAATTACTAAAAAGTTTGTAAAAGAATAGTTCTATTCTGATGCCTTAATTTAAAGCGAATTTAAAAACTTAATCAAAGCATCTCTAACAGCCTTTGGTGAGTTTTTAAATCCGTTTTTTGCATTTTCGGCTTCACCACTATGCCACATAATAGCTTCGATTAAATTACGTGCCCTGCCATCATGCAAAAAATTAGTGTGTCCGTTAACGGTGTTTGTTAATCCAATACCCCATAATGGAGGCGTTCTCCATTCGTATCCCGCAGCTTGATGGTCTGGTCTTCCATCATCTAAACCAGGTCCCATATTATGTAATAATAAATCCGTGTATGGAAAAATAGTTTGATTTGATAATTCGGGAAACGCAACATCCACTCCAGTTTTTTGCATAGATGCATGGCATTTGACACAACCTATTTGTGTAAATATTTTTTTTCCATTTTTTACGGTTGCATCCTCAACATCTCTTCTTCCTGGAACTGCTAATGTTTTTAAGTAATAAGAAACAGCATATAGGGCACTATCTCCTAATTCTGTATCATCATTTTTATGATCGTCTTGTGGTTGTCCAAAAGAATTTTCATTAGGCAATATAAAATTTGTAACGCCAATATCTTCTGTAAAACCAAAAGATGCTTGTTGTATTAAGCTTGGTTGAGTAGCCTTCCAGCCTATTCTTCCTAATTTCATGGTATGAGAACTCATGTCATATACATAATTAGGTTTACCGCTAATGCCATCGTTATTGCCATCATTTTCATCGGCCTTAGCTAAAATATCACTTTCCGGTATTGCTTCTAATAATCCAAAACCAAATACAGGTCGTGGCATACGGGCTGAAACCATCATGCCGCTTGGCAATGGCGTGTATGGATTTGTTATTGTATAAAGAGGTACTCTTAATGCATAAACTTCGCCATCGGGAAATTGATAGGTATTTTCTGAATAGCTAACATTAATATCAGCTTCGCCAAGTACTCCAAAGATACCTCGTTGTTGTATTTGAATTCCAAAACCAGGTACAGGATTCGATTCTCCATACTGATTTTGACCTGGCATACTAATGCGAAGTAACACTGGCCCTATCGGTTCTCCGGGCATTGGCGCTCTTGTCCTTCCATCGCCTACGTGACAAGTTATGCATGATTGACCATTGAAAATTGGACCTAAACCATGATTACGCTGTGTGTTATCACTATTAAATGTAGTGCCAAATAAGCCATCTCCAAAATCGTGTAAAGCTTGTTTTTGGCTTGTTAATTCAATAAATGATTGGCTAAATGCAGACGAACCCGTTGTGAAAACTGTTTGCTTTCCGCCACTATACCATTCGTTTAAATCGGCTTCCTCTATATTTTGTGGTGTTTTTTTACAGGATTGAAATGTTATAAAAACAATAACTAAGCTAAAAAAAACGATGGTAATAATTTTATGTTTAAAATACATGGATTAGTTAGTTAGCGTTTGTAAATAAGGTTTCACATTTGCATCGAGGTAATCTTTTAAATCATTGATTGACTGAATGCAATTTTGAACTTGAGTTTTTTGAGAAGAAATCGCTTGCCCAAAAGGAACTGTAATATTACCCAATGCAGTTATTGAATTGGCAATTCTGGTTTTAATAACGCCATCCATGGTGAGGTTATTCGCTTTTATTAAATCTTCCAAACCTTTGCCAT
>JANYGR010000426.1 GCA_025359355.1 Bacteroidota bacterium
TCAGTTTTGGCATTTTGTTGGGCTTGATACCACCTGTTCGGCAATAAGAATGGAAGTAAATCGCCAACTAAATTTAAAATGCCAAATTTATAATTGGGATAATTACCATATTTTCCAATTTTGTGAATATATCTTCTGTAGGCTAAAAACTTTCCTTTACCTTGATTCACTTTTGCGGCTTGTTTGTAAAGCCCTGATGATAGACCAAATGGAATTTTTGACATCACGTTTTCAGAAAGTAAAGTGAGCATGTGGCCAGCATAACCTAAAAATAATTCGTCGGCCCCCATGCCTGATAAAATAACTTTAGATGTTTTGGATGCGTCTTTGGTTATTAAATAGGAAGGTATCTGAGAACCATCAGCAATTAAATCATCTGAATAATACAATGTTTTTTTTATCAGATCTAAATTTGCTTGTTCGCTACCAATATTAGCTTCTAATAATTTGATATCCCATTCTTTAGAAAGTTTATCTGCATAATAATAATCAGAACTAGTCCCTTCTTTTTTTAGATCACTTTCGGCTTTTCGAGCGCAGTAGTGTGTAATGTCTTTTCTGCTTTTTAGAAAATAGGCAATAATGGATGAATCCAATCCACCTGATAAAAAATTTCCTATTGGGACATCTGAAATTAGGCGACTTTTAGTGCTTTTTTCAACTAACGTATAGAGCACTTCTTTAGCATCATGATAAGACAAATTTGAATAGTCTTTGTTTTTTTCAAGTGACCAATATCGTTTTATGGAATAATTATGTTTATTTAAATCGTATTCGATATATGATGCTGGAGGAACTCTATAAATATGTTTATATAATGTATCGTTTTTAGGCGTGTATTTAAATACAAAATAATTTAATAGCTCGTCTTCTGCTAATGAAGGCTTTATCCCTGATGCTAGAATTGTTTTTATTTCGGAACCAAAAATAAATTTAGTTCCGTCCGTATAGTAATATAAGGGTTTTACGCCTACATGGTCTTTTATTAAAAAAACTTTATGGATATTTTTATCATAAATAGAGATGGCGAAATCGCCGTTCAATTCGTTGATAAATGCTATCCCAAATTTTTGATACAATTTTAAAATAACTTCGGTATCAGTTTTGGAATGGAAAAGATCATGTTTAAAATATTTTACTTTTAGATCTTCGAAATTGTATATCTCTCCATTGAAAACTAGGATGATTTGTTTATCATCACTAAACATGGGTTGGTTACCATTTTCAGATAAATCAATGATGCTTAAACGTGTATGTCCTAAAAACACTTCACGGTTGTTTGTGAAATCACTATAACCACTTTGATGATCTGGCCCACGATGCTTTAATACATTAAGCATCTCAATGTTATTTAGTTTTTCGTTAGAAATATATCCTGCAATGCCGCACATCCTGTTATTGTTTTTTAGCCCAAACTAGTTGGTGAAATCCAATATATTTTGCAAAGAATCGCTCGAGCTTAGGATATTTACCTCCAATAGGGAAATGACCTTTTTTCATTTTTTCTACTTTAAAGCCTGCTTTCTCAAGCATATCCTTTATTTCACTTTGGTAATATATATTTGCAATGTAACAATCTGGTCCGTCTGTACAGTGGTGCGGAAAATTTTTCCATGATAGATATGACCAACCATCTTTTTTGAAATTATGAATGTGTAATGCCCAATTTCCTTTTGATGAATCGCCTAATTTATTTTTTAAAATTTCAAATAATAAACGTAATCTAAAATACAATTGAATGCGAATCCAATAATTAAAAGAGCCCTTAGCATAAAGCATCACAATAAATTGTCCATTAGGCTTTAGAACTCGATTAATCTCATGAAACGTTTGTTGTGTGTTAGTTGTATGATGTAAGACACCATGAGAATAAACGATGTCAAAATTAGCATCTGGTAAATCTAACGCTTCTGCATTACCTTGTAATATATTACCTTTTAAGGATAAGTGTTCAAAATGCAGTTTAGTTGCATAAACAGCTTCCGCCGTTAAATCAACACCGGTATATGATTTTGCAAATTCTGCCCAACGTGTTGCATCCGCACCAATACCTAGGCCTATTTCTAGTACATCTTTATTAGTTGCTGATTTCCAATCGATATAGATATCTAAATGGTGCGTTTTTTTGTATCGAAAATCACGGTAATATTTATAAAATTCTTTGGAGGGAAACTTTGCATCTACAAACTGTTTGCCGCATAAGTTATTGTTCCAAAAATCTTCTACTTGTTTAAGATCTATTGTTGTTTCAGTTTTCATTAATCATCATTGTTTTAAAAACAAACGTGTATTTATCTACCATTTTTTCTTCGGTAAAATTTTCTAAATAAAGTCGGTG
>JANYGR010000436.1 GCA_025359355.1 Bacteroidota bacterium
TATTTGATGGTCTTGAAATTTTCGTAGGATTACCCCAGTTTGTGCATAGAAAATATAGGGATTTCAAGCATTATTGGTCACGGACGACGCGTCCGCGACAACTGGTGCCCCAATATTTAATCATAGAACTAGCTAGCATTAATGTTTTTATCATAATAATCATTTTTTCTCTGTAATTATACTATCCTTTATTGGACGATTTATATATATAATAGCTCGTTGGGGATTTCTTTCCCAATATTCCACTACAAATTTTGCTCCATTAACTAATTGAGGATATTTTTTGACGGGATTCCCTAAACCAAGAATTTGTACTTTCTCAAATTCTTTTTCTATTGAATTTACTTTATATTTAAAACCAATCAATTCATCTTTTTTATGGCAATCCACAATAGTGCCTACTGTAAATTTAGTTTTTTCATCTTGTAAAAAAACAGGCTTTTCTCTATATAATTTTCGTTTATCAGGATAAAGAGAATCATATTCAATCAAGTATTTTTCTCCTAACGTCATACCAAAAGTAGGATATGCTCTATATTCAAACCTTTGCCTATTGATATAATATACACATAAAGCATATGAACTAGCATGCATCCCATGTATAAAAGGGTCTTCAATTGTAGCTATTGCTATTTTTTTTCTTTCTTGAGCAATTTTTAATTCCGTATCGCAAGATGAAACTAAAATTATAATATACAATACAGTTATTTTTGCTACTATATTTTTCATTATTATTTTTGAGGCTCTCCACACTCAATTTCTGAAATATTTCTTAAATCCGGTTTTGGAGCGTTATCTGCATTCAGAGCATTTCCTATCTTCCAGTTGTCGCGAAAATAACTCCCAATGAGTGCTTCTCTTTTGCGTCGTTCGCAATAATGAAAGAGATTACTCGGAGTACAACAACTTTTTAAAATTTAGAGTAAAAAAATAGCCCATTAAACCCTCACTCCAATGATGAGAATATCATCAACTTGCTCTAAATTACCGCGCCATTCTTCAATCGTTTGGTTTAATTTATCTTTTTGCTGATCGATAGGAAACTTACTCATATCTGATAATAAGGTTCTGAAATTACCCGCCATAAACTTCTTGCCTTTAGGTCCGCCAAACTGATCGGCGTATCCATCAGAGAATATATAAATACTATCTCCTTTTTGTAATTGAATGGTATTATTTGTAAAGTTTTGTTTTTCTCCAATAAACATGCCTACAGGGAACTTATCCGATTTAAATTGCAATAATTCGCCATTACGAATAATATATAATGGATTATAAGCGCCTGCAAATTGTAATTCAAGGGTATTGTAATTAATAGCGCAAAGTGTCATATCCATACCATCCTTTGTTTGTTTTTCGGAAGTATTGGTATGTAAGGTATTAGCAACGCCATCATTCATTTTATCCATTATAATAGATGGTGCAATACTATCTGTATTTTTTAAAATGTCCTTCAATAAATTATACCCTACTATACTCATAAATGCGCCTGGCACGCCATGTCCAGTACAATCTACAGCAGCAAAATAACTCCATTCATTCTTTTTGTCAATCCAATAGAAATCACCACTAACAATATCTTTTGGTTTATATAACACAAAAGACTCTGGCAATACTTTTTTTACCAAACTATTTGGTGGTAATATTGCTTCTTGAATTCGCTTAGCGTAATGAATACTATCTGTTACTTGTTTAAATAGAATTTCTAATTCTTTTGTTTTTAATTCAATTTCTTCTTTTTGCTTAACAACTTGTTCTGTTCTTTCTATTACTTTTTGTTCGAGTACACGTTCGTTTTCTGACAAACCATCACGCATCACTAATAAGGCGTGCCCTAAAGTATCGTCTTTACTCAGTGGTTTATAGTATGCTTCAAAATTACCTTTACCTGTTTGTTTAGCAAATTCAGTGGTACTTTCCATCGATTCTACAAGACTATTAAGAGCAATACCCATTTCTCCAATTTCATCTGTTCGGTAATTAATACGCTCTTTAGGTAAAATTCCCAGGCCCATTGATAACAACATCTTTTTAAGCAATTGTATTGGTTTGGTAATAGAACGCGTGGTATAAATAGCAATTAAAATTCCTCCGATAATTAAGCCTAAACCTAAAAATATGACGAAACGTTGTAAGAAATTAAATGAATTAAACATCTGCTCAGTGGTTGCTTCTGCAAATGTTTCTTTTTTAGTAATGAGTTCATTTAACTGCCCGTATAATACCTTAATTTTTTCCTCTGTATCCTCATAAGACAATTGTGCAGGGAAATATACATTGGCATCCTTGTATGATTCCCACGTCGATAAAACCGACATGATATCCGTTTTATAAACTGTAAATAAACCGTCAGAGAATTTTTCTATATTCGAAAACTTCTCTTTTTCAGATGGCGTCCAATCAGACGATAGAGAATGAATTTTAGTTTTAATGTTAGGGTAATCTCTATCAATTAAACTACGAAGTTCATTTTTAAAAGGCTCATCGTCTTTTGACTGAATGTAATACCATTTAGCCATTAAGGTTTGAGATTTTTGTAATAGAAAATTATATTGCTTTAATGCAGAAACTGCTGGCGTTACTTGCCCTACAACTGATTCCGTTTGAACTTTACTTTTGGTAACGGTAACAATGGTTAAAATAAAGGCTATCATTGTCAGGAAAAGCAAAATGCCAAATCCAGTGCCTATTTTTCTACCAATTGTAAATCGTATTGCCATAATGGTTAGCCTCAGTTATTTAGGATTTAAGGCTTCCTTCTTTTTTCTAAAAAAAGTCTCCATTTCATAATCATTTAATCCGTGATATATACCCTCCAAACCTTCAATAGCTCTGGCATCTTTAGGCTCTAACTCATATACCTTATTCATAAATGGTAACGATTGTTTAAATAATTTTTCTGCATTTTCTTGAACTACACTTAGCTGAGAAAGGTCTACATCATACTCCATTTTTTGCATTAATTCAACCCCTTCATTATAAAACAAGACACCTAAATTAATATTACCACTAATGTTTTTCGAGTCTAACTCTAATACTTTCAACAAAGACAATTTAGCAACATCTTGATACTCTTTTCTTGATTTATTTTTCAAGTATAAATCAACAAACATGCTTCCTTTTCCATTATAATATTCTAAATCTTTTTCTTTGAAATTAAAATCAGGTTTAATAAGTGATGTAATTTTTTTGTACTTGTTATAAAAGTATTCAGACTTAGAACTGTTTAATGAATCTTTTAAAAATACAATGCAAAGATTGAACATTTTTTTTGAGCTATTTTCTATAAACTGAATGTTTTGATCTTTGTACTCCCCTTTAGTATCAAGCTTCAT
>JANYGR010000479.1 GCA_025359355.1 Bacteroidota bacterium
AAACAGCCATGGCAGTAGCATGAGAAAAAGCAATTGTATATTTTATATTTTGACTGCAACACTATTTTTTTTTAGTTGTCAAAATAACGATGCTGTTTTCTTAAAAGAACTAAAACAACAGAATGTGTTTTTGGAAGAGCAGTTAGTTCAGCTTAAGAATGTTATTAAACAAAAAGCTGATGTGAGTGCTGCAACTAAAGCCTATGCTAATGTTTATTTTAAACAAGATTCATTAACTGCATTGTTTTTAATACAATTAGAAAAGTTAAATGAAACAGACATTGATAAAAAGTATACAAACTACATTGAAAAGTTAAATATTCATTTTAGTAACTCTTTCAAAACTCCAGTAACAAAGGTTTTTCGTGAAGACGAACAGTCTATCTTTTTAAAAAAAGATTCATTACTATTTATGGCAAAAGATGTAGCTGTAAAAAAAGAAATTATCAAAAAAAATATTCTTCAGCATCATATAGTAGTTGTACAAATATATATAGGTAGTGTTGGGAGTTGTTGTATTAGATTTTCAAGACCAAATTATTTTGGTTACCGTTTAACCATAGAAAAAAACACATCTGACTTTTTATTAAATCTTAAATGTTATGATAATGATTACATACAATATTTCACACACATAGAATTTATATCGCTACAATGTATAAAAATAAATCACCCTTATAGTGATAATGAGTATATTACTCTAAAATCTGAACTAATAGAAACATACAATAAAAAAGATGCTTTAATAATGCGCACTAAGCCATTAGAAAAAGGCTTCTATCGCATCAATTGCAACAAATTATCAATTTCAGAAGTAGGAAGATTAATTAAAGAAACAACCTATTATGACTTTGAAATCAACTAATGTATCTTATTCAAAACTAAAAACTTACAACTAGTAACTTAAAAAAGGTTACCTTTTTAATTAATTGGTATTAATCTAAACAAAAGACTTTATGTCGAAAGTAGCGTACACCGACCTTGAATTTATTGAAGGGCTCAAGCATAATAACGATGCGGTGTTACGGGCTTTATATAAAAAGTATTATAACCTCGTTCTTAAATATGTTGTAAACAATAGTGGTAGCAGTGAAGCCGCGGCCGATATTTATCAAGAAACCTTGATTGTATTGTACGAAAACGTCCAAAAACCAACATTTGAACTAAATTGTCAATTACAAACCTTTATTTTTTCGATTGCTAAACGCTTATGGCTCAAACAACTTCGTGGAAATAGTCATTTAGCAAGGTTTAACGAAGGCGAAGAAGAAGATGTTGTTGATGTATCAGACGAAATAACAGATCACTTAAAAAAAGAATCGGACATTTTAAAAATGAATGCCTGTATGGAAAATTTGGGCGAACCCTGCAAAACTATTTTAAAAGACTTTTATGTGTATAAATTAAGTATGGATGAGATTTCTGAAAAATTCGGATATACCAATTCAGATAATGCTAAAACACAAAAGTATAAATGTTTACAACGTTTGAAACGGTATTTTTTTGAAGATAAATAATATAAAAGGCCTATAAAATAGAAAGAGACATGAGAACGGCAGAATTATTTGATAATTACTTATTTGGAAATATTTCAGGCGCTGACAAACAAGCATTCGAAGCTCGTTTGCAGTCAGACACTGAATTTGCTTTAGCATTTGATAAGCACAAAACCTTGATTGAAGGGCTTAATCAGCATGAACAGCGCACGCATTTAAAGCAAATTCTTTCTACCATTCATAATCAAGAATACGGGAAAGACGCTAATATTATTTCTATTAAAAAAGAAAATTTTATTGAAAAACATGGTAAAACATTTGCCGTTGCTGCTTCTGTAGCTGTAATTGCGGTTTTAGGAACTCTTACACTTTTAAGTACTGGTGGTTACTTATTAAAACAACAAAGTAACGATATCACCGATTTAAAACGTGATGTTACTGAATTAAAATACTCTCAAGATGCAATTATAGAGGGCATTACAGATGCTTCTAAAAATCGCATTAAAAAATATGCACCTGCAAACATTGAAGGCACTGGCTTTGCATTAAACAATAAAGGTTATTTCATTACAAGTTGGCACATGGTAAAAAATGCAGACTCTGTATTTGTTACTAATGGCTCACTTGACAGAGCATCTGCTAAATTAATTACTAGTAATCCTCAATTAGACATTGCTATTTATAAGATAGAAAATTGTGATGCTTTAAAAAGCATTGTATTTCCTTTTTCATTTAAATCAAACACTTCCGAAATTGGTGATAAAATATTTACCCTTGGATATCCACGCAGAGATGCTGTTTATGGAGAAGGCGCTTTAAGTTCAATGACTGGATTTAATAATGACACCAGCATGTATCAAATTTCAATTCCTGTAAATCCAGGAAACAGCGGTGGTCCATTAATGGACGATCAGGGTACAATTATTGGCGTAATTAGAGGTAAATTAACGTCGTCAGAAGGAACTGGTTATGCTATAAAATCAGACTTAATACAACAAACCATTAATGCATTAGAAAATGATTCGTTGAAAAAAGAATTAACTTTAGATACTAAGAAATCAAGCTTACGTGGCTTAAAACGTAGCGAACAAGTGAAACGCATTCAGCCGTTTGTATTTAACGTTATGGTTTACAAAAAATAATTTACAAAAATAAATTCGTATTATTTAGAATTATTAAAATCCTCGCAATTGTGAGGATTTTTTGTTTTGATTATCGCTAATTAAATTGCATTTTTATGTTTCGTAACACTGCATTTAGCAAATGATAAACTACTCTATATGAATTTCAAACACATCTTATTTACCACATCAATTATTGGATTTGCAGTTGCATGTTCTACTTCTAAAAAAACACAATCAAATAAAACTGTTGCTGTTGAAGAACCATCTATAACTTTAGATACAATAAAAGTATCTGCAGAAGAGCCGCCTAAAAAGAAAATATACCAAGCTACCAATACAAAGCTAAACGATATTATCCACACTAAATTATGGGTAAGTTTTGACTGGCAAAAATCTCAATTAAATGGAAAGGCAGAACTTGAAGTGAAGCCCTATTTTTATGCTACAAGTATGCTCTATCTAAATGCTAGAGGCATGGATATCAAATCAGTTCAGCTATTTGAAAAATCAACCGTGGGCGCTAAAGCATCATTAAAGGCTAAAGAATACGAACAAAAAATTGATTTAACTGAGAAACCAAATACTTATAAATACGAAAACGATTCGTTAAAAATAAATTTAGGTAGAGAATATTCTTCTAAAGAAACATATTATGTAACGATAGAATATGTTGCTAAACCTAATGAATTAAAAAAGGGTGGCAGTAATGCAATCTCTGATGATAAAGGCTTATACTTTATCAACCCAACAGGAAGCGATCCTTCTAAAATGCCGCAAATATGGACACAGGGCGAAACTCAATCAAACTCAGCATGGTTTCCTACCATAGATAACCCTACAGAAAAAATGACCGATGAAATTTACATGACGGTTGATAATAAATACATTACACTATCTAACGGTTTATTAACGGACTCTAAAAAAAATGCAGATGGTACACGTACCGATCATTGGAAAATGGATTTACCGCATGCGCCGTATTTAGTGATGATGGCAGTTGGTGAATTTAAAAAAGTAATTGATGAACCTTGGAATGGAAAAGAAGTTTCGTATTATGTAGAAAAAGAATATGAGCCTCATGCAAAAGCTATTTTTGGTAAAACAAAAAAAATGATTGAGTTTTATTCGACTAAGCTTGGAGTTCCCTATGCTTGGCCTAAATACGCTCAAATAGTTGTACGCGATTATGTGAGTGGAGCAATGGAAAATACATCCGCAACCTTACATGGCGATTTTGTATGTTACCAAACAACTCGCGAAATGATTGATGAAGCTAAAGGTGAATCTACCATTGCGCACGAATTATTTCATCAATGGTTTGGAGATTTAGCAAGTTGCGAGAGCTGGAGTAACATAACCCTCAACGAATCGTTTGCAACTTACGGCGAATATCTTTGGGAAGAATTTGAGCACGGAAGAGATGCCGCTGATGATCATCATGCTGATTCGAGAAGAGGATATTGGGCTACTTCAGAAAGAAAACATGTAGACTTAGTTCGCTTTGATTATGAGGATAGAGAAGATATGTTTGACGGGATTAGCTACAACAAAGGCGGACAAATATTACACATGTTACGAAAATATGTTGGTGATGATGCTTTTTTTGCTTCTTTAAAATTATACCTTGAAAAAAATAAATTTAAAACAGCTGAAGCTCATGATTTGCGTTTGGCATTTGAAGAAGTAACTGGCGAGGATTTAAACTGGTTTTTTAACGAATGGTATTTTGCTAAAGGACATCCCGAATTAGATATTAAAAAATCTTATGATGCAACGACAAAAAAATTAACGCTAACAATAACACAACAACAAGATTTTAAAATATCGCCTTTATATAAATTACCTATAGACCTTGATATTTATACAAATGAAAAAAAAGAACGTAAACGTATATGGATAGATGATGTAAAAAATACGTTTACATTTGATGTAGCTTCTAATCCAAACCTTGTAAACGTTGATGCTGAAAGACAATTATTAGCAAAACTAACTTACGAAAAAACTAAAGAGGAATATGTATTTCAATATAAAAACGCACCATTGTGGGGCGATAGAGATGAAGCTTTAAATTATTTTGAAAAACATTTAGATGATAAAGCAATTTATAACTTAGTAAAAACGATTGCTGAAAAAGATTTATGGAAAGAATTTAGAAAAGATGCAATCGCAATGCTAGCAGATAAAACAAAAGGCAACGAAGTTGACCCGATAGCTATCGGGTTAAAACCATTATTTATTTCAATATATAAAAATGATCCTATTACAACTGTAAAAGCAAGCGCTTTAAATGCTTTAACGAAAAACTATAGTGGTAATGATTTGAACACCTTATACGAAAGCGCTTTAACAGAACAATCATACGCTATAGTTGCTGAAGGCTTAGCTGGTATTTCTAAAAGTAATCCAGAGTTAGCTTTACAAAAAGCCAAAGCTCTTGAAAGCGAAACATCTGCCAAAATTATGTATGCTCTTGCTGATTTATATACTACGTCTGGCAACGATGATAACGCGGCTTATTTTAGGAAATCAAAAAGTGAATTTACAGGATTTGCATTAATTGGATATGCCAATATGTATGGTAAATTTTTGAAACGTTGTACAAAGCCACAAACAGCTATTGATGGGGCTAACGATTTTGCAGCTATTGCTAATACAGATAATAAATATGTAAAATATACTGCCTTAAAAGTATTGAAAGATAATGTATTGAAAACATGGCAAGACAAAGAAGATAAATTAAATGTAGCTATAGAAAAAGCAAAAGCAACAAATGCCGATATATCTACTTTAACAACCGAACTAAAAACGGTATCAGATACTAAAAAACAAATTTTAGATATTTATAATTCAATAAAGAAATAAACGTTGAACGTCATGCTGAACTTGTTTCAGCATCTCATATAAAAACATGAAACTTACTAATGCGTTTGTTTACATTATGTCAAATAAAAATGTAACAACATTTATATTGGTGTAACAAATGATATAGAGCGAAGAGTAAAAGAACATAAAGAAGGAAATGGTTCAGAATTCACAGCCAAATATAACCTAACCTATTTATTATATTACGAAACAATAAGCGGCATCAAAACAGCTATTAGTAGAGAAAAGCAACTTAAAAATTGGCACAGAGAATGGAAAATAAATTTAATAAAAGAATTAAATCCTACAATGATGTATTTAGCAACTGATTGGAATTAATTAAAACTAATTTGTGGGATGCTGAAACAAGTTCAGCATGACGTAACTTAAAAAAATAAATATAATAACACAAGCCTCTATGTCCTTTATGTGACTATGTGGTTTTAAACAAATAACAACAACAACATGAAAACTCTATTTTTAATTTC
>JANYGR010000486.1 GCA_025359355.1 Bacteroidota bacterium
ATACGAGCTATTTTTGCCGAAGGAAATAATAATGCTATTTCTTCTTCAATTTTTTCTGTACCAAATCCTTTATATTTTAAATTGTTATTGCCACAAGCATTGCAACTCGTAGGAGGTTGCATGGTATACCCACAATAATGACAACTTAATTTATTAGTTTGTTTGTGATAAATTAATGACACATCACAATGCGTGCAATGAGGTATCCAATGGCAAGCGCTACATTCCGTATAAGGCGCAAATCCCCGTCTGTTTTGAAATAAAATAACTTGTTCTTTTTTTTGCAATGCTTCCGTAATCGCGTTTATTAATTGATGCGAAAAAATAGATTTATTTTGTTGCTGTTGCGTTTCTTTTTTTAGATCGCACACTACAGTATGAGGTAAGGTGGCTTTTCCAAAACGTTCTGCTAATCTTACTAAGCCAAACTTGTTGTGTAAGGCATTATAGTAGCTTTCAAACGATGGCGTAGCGGTGCCTAATAATACTTTTGCTTTATGTAAGTTTGCTAAGTACATCGCTGCATCTCGCGCATGATAGCGAGGCGCAGGATCTTGTTGTTTATAGGAATTATCATGTTCTTCATCAACGATAATTAAACCTAAATTATTAAAAGGTAAAAATAAAGCGGAGCGAGTACCTAATACGATGTTGAAATGTTTAGCGTCATGCTTCCCATCTTTTTCTTGTAAAATAGAATTCCAAATTTCTACGCGTTCATTTTCGCTAAATTTAGAATGATAAATACCAACGCTGTTTCCAAACACCGCTCTGATGCGATTTATTAACTGTGTGGTTAAGGCAATTTCAGGGACTAAATACAATACTTGTTTTCCTTGCGCAATCACTTTAGCAATCAGCTCAGCATATACTTCCGTCTTTCCGCTACCTGTAACGCCGTGGAGTAATACGGCTTGTTTGGTTTCAAATTGCGTTTCAATTTCTTTGAGTGCTTGTAATTGAAATTGATTTAAGGTTTTGGTTGTTTTTTCTCGATGATCAAACAACAATCGACTTGTTTCAATTTCGGTTTCAATTAAAATATCTTTTTTTACCAAGCCTTTAATCACACTTGTATCAAAGGTTTTGAGTAACACTTGTTTTTTTACTAAGCCTAATTGCTTCGCTGTTTTATCTGTTTTTAAAAGATGGTAAACTGCTAATAAAACTTCTGCTTGTTTAAATGCTTTTTTTTCTAAAGTGTCTAAGGTTTCTTTTAAAAGAAGTTCATTTGTAAGGAGATTGTTGTTAATGCCAATATAATCAACCAGCTTAGGCTTATACTTATCTTTTATTTCTTCGTAAATAACAACAGCCCCTTTTTTTATTAAACCATTTACAAAAGCTTGTATGGTTTTTAAACTTAACATTACGCTTACGTCTTCAAAACTCAACGATGCGTTTACTTGTAAAGCTTCTAAAACCGTATGTTCTCTTTTAGTGAAATAATTATAATCTACTTCATCTAAACTAAAATTTGGATTGAGTGTAATATGAGAAGTGCTACTTAATTTTAATCCACTCGGTAAAGCCGCATTCATCACATCGCCTGGATTACATAAGTAGTATTGCGAAATCCAATCCCAGAGCTGTAATTGAGCTGTTGTAACAATTGGTTCGTCATCTAAAATAGTTTCTATATATTTTGCAGCATAATCTTTTGGTGGATTATGGTGAATGTGATAAACAATAGCAGTGTAAAATTTAGATTTACCAAACTGAACAATCACACGCTTTCCAATAGCAACGTTCTCATTCAACTCTTTCGGAATACGGTACGTGAATTTATTGGCAACAGATAGTGGCACAATAACATCTATAAATATCGTATCAGTGGTTTCCATTTTTTATTTTTTCAACACAGAGGCCCTGAGGTTAAGAGTTCACAGAGCTTCTATGTTATTGCATTTTCGGATATCGATCTTTATCTTATATCATTCATCTTGTATCCATTCAGTCCCTCTTGTCTCTTCAATCCCTTCTGTCTCCCAAGTCCCTTCTCACTAGCTAATCAGTATCGCTATCATTGCTCCTACAATCATTGATGCAATTTTAGCAAAGTTGTAGCGATGGTTTTCACCAGTCTCAAACATAATTGCCGTAGAGATATGTAAGAAAATACCAATCACAATTCCGAAAGATAATTTTAAAAATCCATCATAATTTTGCACACCAATCGTGTTAAGTATATAACTTATAAAACACCCTAAGGGTGCCATCAATGCAAAGGCAATTAATAAACCGATCGTTTTTAGTTTAGAAGCTTGATGCTCTAAAAGCAAGGAAACAAAGGCAATGGCAATAGGAATGTTGTGTAGTGTAATGCCAAATAATAAGGATTGCTGTGTTGTCAATAATACGTGTTCATTTGTTAGCACCGAACTGCTTTGGTAAATTGGTAAACCTTCTAATAAAGAATGTAAAAATAATCCAGTGATCATCCCTAAGGGCAAATGTTTTTTGCAACTATCCGAATGTAAATGAACGTGTCCGTGTTCAATCCCTGAACTAAAACTATCAATAATGATTTGTATAAAAAATCCGATGATAATAAAAACACCTATTGTTTTTGCATTAGTTCCTTCGTAGCATTCGGGTAATAAGTGCGTAACGGAAATAGCAAATAAATAAGCCGCACTAAAGGCTAACAAAAAACGTAAATTTTTAGCTTTGATTTTGATGGATAAAAAAAGCATCCCAACAATTAAAATTGGTAAGGCTAAAAAAAGCGTTAGTAAAAATAAATTCATTTATAGATTTTATTGTTTTTGTAATACTAATATTAATCGTGGTGAAGTTTGTAAATCAAAAGGCTCTAATTGATAATTTCCAAATGTATGTAATAGTGTGAAGCCGCATTCTTGAGCTAATCCGTCAAAATAAGATTTGTCAAATAATTTTACGCGTTCTTCAAAATGATAAGCTTTGTTGTTATCAGTAAAATCAATATTCTTAATCACCGTATTGTTTTCAATGGTTTTAGTAATCTGAAATGTTATACTCTCAATAGTTTGATCCATGTTTGCGACAATATTATTTCGTACATATTTCGCATTCAAAAAATCAAACACAAATACTCCATTTGGTTTCAACGATTTGTAGATAGATGAAAATACATGTACATCATCTTGTCGTTTATCAAAATAGCCAAAGCTGGTAAATAAATTAAATACCACATCAAAGTAATTAGTGCGAAATAAAGTACGCATATCTTGTGTGTAAAAATCTAAAGTTGAGTTAGCGCTTTTGTTAGCCTCAATGATGCTTTGCTCAGATAAATCGGTGCCAACTACTTTGTATCCTTTTTTATTTAAGTAAATGCTATGTCTGCCTTTGCCACAGCATAAATCCCAACAGCTTGTGTTTGGTTTTAGTTGTAAAAACTGTGTGATGTTATCTATAAACTCAGATGCTTCAGAGTAATCTCGGTGTTTATATAAGGTATGATAATAAGAAGTGTCAAACCACTCCGAAAACCATTCTTGTTTTGTCTCTTGATTCATAAAGTGCAAAGGTATTAAAACAAAAACACCGACTTACTATAAGTCGGTGTTTTTTATTTAAAATGTGAAGTTGTCTTACTTAGCAATTACTTTCACATATTGGAAAGGACCATATTTGGCTTTATTTTGATAATCACCTTCATAAATAGGACCACGAACCTGAGCAACTT
>JANYGR010000493.1 GCA_025359355.1 Bacteroidota bacterium
CACATTCATTTGCAGTTAAAGGTGGTGTGGTAGAAGTACTTAAAAATTCAGTAATTGTTTTAGCCGAATAATATTTACTTTCATATTAAAATTTAACTCCTATATACTTTATAGGAGTTTTTTTATGTCTAATTTTTTACTTTGTTTTAATTTAGTTGTTATGCTATTTAATATATCACATTTATATAATTGTGAATAACCTTAGAAAGTTCTGTAAATAAAAAATCCCCTGATTACTCAGAGGATTTTTTAAGTTTAAATAATATTTAGAAATGCCATAAATCATGTTCCCATCTAAAAATATCATTTTTGATACGATCAGATTCTAACAAGGCATCTATGCCTTTTGAATAATTTTCTATATCCCTGTCAAATACATTCGTTTCTTTGTAAGCTACACTTGAAAACTGACGTTTCCAAAAAATATCTTCAAAGGTTCGTCTTTCAGCATCATTTTTCGCATTAAAAACTTCATGTTTAGCAAAATAAGGACGACAAGCAGGAAAATAAATCCAAAATAAATTTACTGGACCTAACTCTTCTTTACCTACTTTTAACGCGTTAATACCCATACCTAAAATACGTACTTCTAATACTGATTTTTGTTTATCAAAAAACCAATCTTCCTTTAAATCCAGTGTTTGAAAATTTGTATATAACCATGTAGAATCAACAGCCCCAGGTTTTTTTACCATTACGGAACTTCCATCTGGTAAATACTCTTCAACCTCTGCAGAATCGCCAATAATTACCAATTTGCGTTTAGTTTCGGATGGCTCTAATGGATTTAAAAATTCTTCATCTCTAAATGCTTTGATTTCTCCAGAAATTATATATTTAACAATTAATTGTACAAATGAAATACGACTTGTTACAGGCAATATTGGATAATATAATTGATGATTTTGTTTTTCGCGCATATCTAATCGACGCCAAACACGTTTTTCCCAAGATACATCTGCTTCTCGAAGGTGAGTATAAGGAATGAATCTTCTATTAGTAGAGTTTTCTTTATCATAGATTCCGTCTCTATAATCACCCGGTTGAAAAACTCCTGGTTGAGCCTTTAACATGTTACTAAAAGTAACAAATACAAATAAAAAGAATATTTTTTTTATAGTTTTCATGATTTTTTAATTTTTAATAAATTAATAAAAAATTACATTACTTTTATTTTTTGTGTTACCGAATTAGTTTTACCGTCCGGACCTTTTACTTTTACATCAATAAATAAGCTAGTTCCTTTATCTGCACCCCTTACTAATGATAATGACTCACCTGATAAGCTATTACCTGATTGTTCTCCTGGTGCTACTACCTTACCCCTCATTTTACCTGTAACTTCGTATGAAATAACGACAAAGTTGGCTTGGAATTCAAAACCATTAGCACCAGCACCAAGACCACCTAAAGTGTTTAACTCCGCCTTAGTTAACGTCATTGGAGAAAATTTGCCTGCTAATTTTAACTCAGGTTTCGGTAAGGGTTTCACTTTAAATTTAGAAGTTCCCTGAGGCTTCCCTTTTGCTGAAGCAGAAATAGTACATTCTCCTGCTGTTGTAAATACGCCATCAAATTTCCCACCACCTTTTGGTGTTAAACGAGCTCCTCCTCCAGAAGCAGTAACTTGTAAATCAGTAGGAGAAACACCAGCTGCAGAAACTAAAATAGGATTCACTACACCCACATAAAACACTTTCATTTGTTCAGCAGATACAGCTAATGAAGGAGCAGCTACCATATAAGTACCTCCAAATGGATAGTATTTAAAAGTCCCATCAGGATTTTTGTATTTAATAACACCTTTGTAAGTTTGTTCTCCTTGGCTACCAGTACCTACAGAATATTTCCCTTCGCCACCTACTAATGGAACTATAGTACCTTTTGCGCCACCTGCTGCTGCTGCTGAATCCACACCAATAATGATTTCCATATCATTTGCTCCTAATTTAGAAGAAGAGGCTGCAATGAAGATATCTGCTTCGTATGGTTGCCCAGCTTGAATATATGAAGATGGAGCAACTACACGCGCTTTAATAGCATCAAATTTAATTGCTAATTTTCCACTTGCTCCAGAGAACACTTGTAAAATATCAGCTTCAACGTTTTTTAAATCAGCTTGCATTTTATTTAAGGTAGTTACAACAGCTGCTTCAGGTAAGTGGTAAAAGTTTTTAGCTTCCCA
>JANYGR010000105.1 GCA_025359355.1 Bacteroidota bacterium
CTCCAACCTTAAACTCTTATTATAAAAGATAGTTACATCATTTGAGGCTTACATCCGTTATTCATTTCAAAAAATAAGGTATATTACTGAAAACAGGCCTCTTACAATGAATTGAATTTTTCATTTTTTCTTACATATATAGGTAAGCAGTATATGGCTCTTAATTTTCTCAGTTCTTCTTTTCCTTATTTTCAATATCAGGTAATTGTTCCAAAATTTGAATAATTAATTCGTTTTGATTCTCTAAGTGCATTAATATGGTTTCAATTTCGGTTTCCGCTATTTTGTTTATCAAATAATCTGCTTCTGCTCTTAGCTCCGAATGCTTTGATTGCAAATTCTGTCCTACCATAATCAATGGCATCAAAAAAATCTGTATCATGTTCGAAATAAAAAGCCATAACACAAAAGCTGGGTAAGGATCAAACTTCATTGGGTCAGGAGCTAAGGCATTCCAACTTAACCATAATGCCGTCCAGCAAAAAATAATTAAAAAAAAGCCCATACTCCCTACTCGATTGGTGATCAACAAAGCAAGCTTATCAATCTTAGATAATTTTTCATTGTGCTGAACGTTTATATTACTAATAGGTTGTCTTAATTTTTTCAATTCATCAATTGAACTTATTTTTTGATATTTCATATTTGTTGTATATTAAAATGACATTAGAGACTGTTTAAATTTTAAAAAGTACATATCATCAATGTAAGTATTCTTGTTTATATTATGAAGTATAATTAAATAAAAAATCCCACTAAAATAATGTGGGATTTTTTGTTTAGTAACTCATCGTTAAATAACGATTTCATCTAACTCTTTATTCAAAAAATGATATTCCATAAACGAATAACTGTCGGAGCTAATAACCTTTACCCATTGCTTATATTCAAAATACCATTTCCATTGTTGGCTTCGTAAAAAGCCTCCTTTTTTAAGGTACCCTTCAATATAGGGATGTACGCATAAGGTAATGTCCTTAGCGGCTTGCTCTTTAATGATGAAACGCAACGCATTTTCAATTTGCTCCACAAATAAAATACTTGGTTGTACTTTACCTGAACCGTTACAACTAGGGCAAGTCTCTAATACCTCTACATTTACCTCTGGGCGTAAACGCTGACGTGTAATTTGTATCAATCCAAATTTACTTGGAGGTAAAATATTATGCCTTGCTCTATCCGATTTCATTTCCTCTTTTAATTTATCAAAGAGTAATTTTCTGTTTTCCGGATTATGTAAATCAATAAAATCAATCACAATGATGCCACCCATATCACGTAAACGTAATTGGCGAGCAACTTCAACAGCCGCTTCTAAATTTACTTCAAGGGCATTTTCTTCTTGTGATTTATCACTCTTAGCTCTATTTCCACTATTAACGTCAAATACATGCAAAGCCTCGGTATGTTCAACTACTAAGTATGCACCACTTTTCATAAATACCGATTTGCCAAACAACGATTTGATTTGGCGATCTATTCCGAAATTATCAAAAATAGGAACCTTACCAGTATAATGTTTAAGAATATCAACCTTATCTGGAGAAATAGTTTTAATGTATGATTTTAAATCGTCATACACTTTTTCGCTATTAACATGAATAGCATTGAAAGACGCATTTAAAAAATCTCTTAAGATAGAATTGGTTCTATCTACTTCACCTAATAATCGGTAAGGAGGTTCTGCATTTTGAAGTGCTTTAAAACAAGTTTCCCACTTAGAAATTAATTCCGTTAAATCACCTTCGATATCTGAAACAGATTTTCCTTCGGCAACAGTACGGATAATAATTCCAAAGTTTTTTGGTTTTATACCTGATACAACTTGTTTTAATCTTGTTTTTTCTTCGCTACTTCTAATTTTTGACGATACCGAAATTTTATCCGAAAAGGGTATCAATACCATGTAACGTCCAGCAATTGATATTTCTGTTGTAATACGGGGTCCTTTAGCAGAAATAGGTTCTTTAGCTACCTGAACCAATACATATTGTCCTGGTTTAACTGCTTCGTTAATTTTACCGTCTTTATTAATTTCAGACTCATTTTTAAAATACATTAAGTTACTTACGTTCTGTTTACCATTACGTACTTGATCAACGTATTTAAATAACGAATTAGCCTGAGCGCCTAAATCTAAATAATGCAAAAAAGCATCTTTTTCATATCCTACATCTACAAAGGCAGCGTTAAGTCCAGTCATAACCTTCTTAACTTTACCAAGGTAGATATCGCCTACCGAAAACTTGATGTTATTTTTCTCTTTATGAAGCTCAATTAAACGTTTATCGTTTAGTAAGCCTATAACAACTTCAGTGGGCGTAGAATTTATTACGAGTTCTACATTCATGATGAAATAATTTGTTTGTTAGTGTTGTTGCATATTTAAAAATACAATCACTAAAAAAAGTTTAATTTATATATAATAGCTACTGAAAGTACAGAAACATTAAGTTTCGTAACAAACAATAACATATAGAAATAACACAAACGGTTAGATTTTTCAATCTATCCGTTTGCGTAAATAATTTTAAGAAATCTAATTAGCTTATGCTAATTATTTTTTCTTATGACGATTCTTTCTTAAACGCTTTTTACGTTTGTGAGTCGCCATTTTATGTCTTTTTCTTTTCTTTCCGCTTGGCATAATTTGTTGTTTTTAATGGTTAATAATTTATTTTTTTAATTGTTCTATATATTTCAATACTTCTTGTTTTGCCATTGCATCATCTGTGAGGCTGGCATATTTTTGCAACATTTCTATTGTTTTATTTTTATCACCTTGTTGCTCATACGCATCTGCTAAATGTAAATAGGCTTCTATATAAAGCGGATCTATTTGCAATACCTTTTCAAAACGCTTAATTGCTCTATCCCATTG
>JANYGR010000167.1 GCA_025359355.1 Bacteroidota bacterium
CAAAGGTATCATGCACGAAGCTATTTCAAAAGTCATAACATATAGCTTCGAAACGATACACCTAGTCTTACTGGAGGCATACGTTCACAAAGACAATCTACCTTCCAAAAAGCTTTTGGAAAAATTAAATTTCAAGCAACAGGTAAGCCACATGAGTAGCAATGAGACTAATTTCACTTTATTTCAATTGACTAAATAAAATCTCCTGGTATTAGCAAGGAGATTTTATATTTAATACCTTTACAGACTTAATTATGGTAAAAATTGCAGATATAGAATTAGGAGATTTCCCTTTATTATTAGCTCCTATGGAAGATGTGAGCGATCCTCCTTTTCGCTACGTTTGCAAAAAATATGGCGCCGATTTAATGTACACCGAATTTATCAGTAGCGAAGGGCTTATTCGCGATGCTATTAAGAGTCGCAAAAAATTAGATATTTTTGATTACGAAAAACCCATTGGTATACAAATATTTGGTGGTGATGAAGAAGCGATGGCTATGTCGGCAAAAATAGTAGATGCAACTCAACCTGATATATTAGATATTAACTTTGGTTGCCCTGTAAAAAAGGTTGTTTGTAAAGGAGCCGGAGCAGGTGTTTTAAAAGATGTAGACTTAATGGTACGCTTAACCAAAGCTGTTGTAAAATCAACTAACCTACCCGTTACCGTTAAAACACGCCTTGGCTGGGACGAGAGCATGATTAATATTATGGAAGTTGCTGAACGCTTACAGGATGTTGGCATTAAAGCCCTTACTGTTCACGGTCGCACACGCGCACAAATGTATAAAGGTTCTGCAAACTGGGAGCCCATAGCTGCTGTGAAAAATAATCCACGTATGCACATTCCTATTTTTGGTAATGGCGATATTACAACTCCCGAAAAAGCATTAGAGTATAAAGACAAATATGGTTTAGATGGTATGATGATTGGTCGCGCCAGTATTGGTTATCCTTGGATATTTAATGAGATCAAACATTATTTTAAAACTGGTGAACATTTGGCTAAACCAACTATACAAAACCGTGTGGAAGTAGCCTTAGCTCATTTTGATAAATCTATTGAGTGGAAAGGCCCTAAACTAGGAGTTTTGGAGATGCGTCCTCACTACACCAATTACTTTAAAGGGATAGACCATTTTAAAGATACCCGAATGAAGTTAGTGACGACTGATAATATTGAAGAAATCAGAGAGTTGTTACTTTCAATTCCAGAGAAGTATAATCAAACGGTTTAAACCAACGCTTCATATAAAATCTCCACCGGATGCTTTGCTTTTCGGCCTGTGCCATCTGCTATTTGATGACGACAACTCGTGCCTGATGCAGAAATAATAGTTGCCTGTTCTTCTTTTCTAATGGTTGGAAAAAGCACCAACTCCCCTATTTGCATAGAGATCTCATAATGTTCTTTTTCATAACCAAAGGAACCTGCCATACCGCAACAACCGCTCGGTATATTAAGCACGGTGAAGTTTTTAGGCAACATCAATATTTTCTTTAATGGTGTTAAAGACGATAACGATTTTTGGAAACAATGTCCGTGCATTCTCACACGCTCTGTTTTATCAGTAAACTGAGAGGATTTGATTCTTCCTGCTTCTAATTCCTGTGCTAAAAATTCTTCGATTAAATATGTTTTCTTCGTTAATTGTTTTGCAATAGCTTTTAATTCTCCTCTGCATAAATCAGGGTACTCATCTCTGAAACTCAAAATTGCCGATGGCTCAATACCTATTAATTGATAAGGCGAATCAGCAAAGTCTTTTAATAAAGTAACATTTGCTTCGGCTAATAGTTGTGCCTCTGTCAACATTCCCTTTGATAAATACGTTCTACCACTTTCTTTTAAATTAGGCACTACGACTTTATATCCCAAACGATTTAATAACAACACAGCCGTTTTACCAATCTCTACATCATTGTAATTTAAAAACTCATCGTTAAATAAATACACTTCTCCATTAGCAAAAGTACCTGCTTGCGTATGTTTTTTAAACCAACTCGAAAAGGTTTGATTAGCTAACTTCGGTAATTTTCGGTGTTTGGAAAAACCACTCATTTGCTTGATTAATCCGCCGATAGGGCTTTTCATCACTCCATTATATAACCAAGGCGTATGGCTAAATAATTTATTTATTTTAGTTGTGTTTCCAATAATTTTACTGCGTAAAGGAACACCATTTACTTTATAATATTGATGTAACGCTTCAGCTTTTAATTTCGCAACATCCACATTTGATGGGCATTCCGATTTACATCCTTTACAACTCAAACACAGATCCATAACCTCCAAAATTTGTTTGTTGTCGAAGGGATTTGCTTTTTGTGTATGCGTTATTGTTTCTCTCACTATATTAGCACGTGCACGGGTTGAATCTTTTTCATTACGTGTTGCCATATAACTCGGACACATAGTGCCTCCGCTAATTTCTGTTTTACGGCAATCACCAGAACCATTACACATTTCTGCTGCACGCACAATGCCTTTATTAGAGCTGAAGTCAAGCAAGGTTGATAATTCGGGAGTTAATTGCCCTGGCGTGTATCTTAAAAAAGTATCCATTGGAGGCGTATTCACAATCTTACCCGGATTAAAAATATTCCATGGATCCCAGGTCTGTTTTACTTCTTGAAATAATTTATAAATTTCATCTCCCAACATAAAAGGTATGAATTCCCCTCTTAAGCGTCCATCGCCATGTTCACCACTTAACGAACCTTTATATTTTTTTACCAAATGAGCAATATCTGTTGCAATGGTTCTAAACAAAGCAGTTCCTTCCTTCGTTTTTAAATCAATGATCGGACGAAGATGCAACTCGCCAGTAGCCGCATGCGCATAATGCACACAATGTAAACCTCTTTGTTGTAAAATTTTATTGAAGTCTTCGATGAAATCGGGGAGATCATTTACGTCAACCGCTGTATCTTCAATCACAGCAACCGCTTTAGCATCACCTGGTATATTCGATAATAAACCTAATCCTGCTTTACGAAGGTTCCAAACTTTACTTGTGTCTTCTCCCAATACTATAGGAAAATGAAATCCTAAATGTAATGCACGTAATTCTTCTTCTAATTTCTTAGCTGTTTCTAACACTTCATTTGCTGAATCTTTTAAAAACTCAACTACTAAAATAGCAGCAGGATCGCCTTGCACAAAAAATCTATTTTTGCTTTGCTCTATGTTTTCTTTAGTGCATTCTAAAATATAATGATCAATTAATTCAACACTATCAGGTTTATATTTAAGAGCAATTAAATTTGCTTTCAACGATTCGTTGATACTATTAAAATGTATACAAACCAAACCTGCAAACGGTTTTAAGGCAGGGACTAAATTTAATTTAAGCTCTGTAGCAAAAAACAGAGTTCCTTCGGAACCTGCAATAAGTTTACAAAAATTAAATGCGTCTTTACTATTTCCAAAAGGAACAGAGTTCGCTAATAAGTCCAAAGCATAACCTGTGTTTCTGCGAGGAATTGTTTTTTTTGGATAATGATCGTCAAATAACTTTCTATTGGCTGGATTGCCTAGTAGTGTTTTTGCTTGCAAATAAATAGACTGCTCTAAAGAACCAGAAACATTTTTTCCTGCACATTTATCTTCAAATTCTTGTTCAGTCAAACTGCCAAACTCAACTTCATTACCATCCGCTAAAAAACCTTTAATAGAAATTAAATGCTCGCGAGCAGAACCATACACGACAGATCTTGCGCCACAGGCGTTATTACCAACCATACCACCAATCATACAGCGGTTACTTGTAGATGTTTCTGGCCCGTAAAATAAACCAACCTGTTTTAAATGATGGTTTAAATCATCGCGAATAACACCGGGTTCTACAATCACGTAATGTGCTTCTTTATTAACCTCAACAATTTTAGTAAAGTTTTTAGAAATGTCAACGATGATACCGTTACCAACTACTTGTCCCGCTAAGGATGTGCCAGCAGCTCTTGGAACAATACTGATTTGATGTTCACGAGCAAAATGAATAATCTTACGAATATCTTCTTTCGTTTTAGGAATAGCCACCGCTAAAGGCATCTCGCGATAGGCCGATGCATCTGTTGCATACAACGTTCTTAACGTTTGATCTGAATGCAGTGTTCCTTCTAATGATTTTTCTAATGTCGTAAGTATCATTTTACAAATTGATTATTGAGATTAAAAATATTTACCAACCATTAATACAATATTCTGTAACGAATGGTGTTTGGAATATCTTTTAATCTCTTCTCTAAATCAGTGTTATGAAAATTATCAATATCAGTAATTACATATCCCATATTCTCGTTGGTTTTCAAATACTGACCAACAATGTTATTATCGTATTCTAATAAGATATTATTGATCTGTGCTAAAATACCTTTTACATTTTCATGAATGTGCATGATACGATGTGCACTTTGAAATTCAGGTAATTGTATCTCAGGTAAGTTTACACTTCCGAAAGTACTACCAGTATTGATGTATTGAATAATTTTTCGAGCAACATAATTACCAATATCTAATTGAGCTTCTTCAGTACTACCACCAACGTGCGGCGTTAGTATCACATTTGGCAAACCACATAATTCAGAAACAAAAGGTTCATCATTACTGGCAGGTTCTTCAGGAAATACATCCACTGCCGCACCTCTAACTTTACCTGATTTAAGATTCGTAATTAAAGCGTTTAAATCTACTACGTGTCCACGAGACAAATTTAAAAACACAACACCATCTTTCATTTGCTCAAACGATGTTTCGTTAATTAAATTAGCATTCTCTTTTCTTCCATCAACATGCAATGTAACCACGTCTGATAAAGCTAACAACTCTTGCAGTGAAGAACATTTTTTGGCATTACCTAAAGCTAATTTATCAATGACATCATAAAAATATACTTTCATTCCCAATGCCTCTGCAATAACAGAGAACTGTGCACCGATACTTCCATAACCAACAATACCTAATTTCTTTCCTCGAATTTCAACACTATTGTTAGCCGATTTATCCCAAATACCTTGATGCATTTTTGTGCTTTTTACAAAAGTATTACGAATAAGCATAATCATTTCTCCTAATGCTAATTCAACGACAGAACGTGTATTACTGTATGGAGCATTAAATACAGCAATACCTCGCTTAGAACATTCATCTAAATTGACTTGATTAGTGCCAATACAAAATGTACCAATAGCATGTAATTTATTAGCACAATCTAAAATACGAGGTGTGATTTGTGTTTTAGAACGTATACCTAAGATAGATACGTCTTTAATGCGTTTGCATAATTCATCTTCACTTAATGAACCCTTTACGGTTTCAACACTATAGCCTTCTTGTTCAAAAATACGCACCGCATCAGGATGAATGTTCTCTAATAATAAAACAGAAATCCTATTTTTAGGATAAGATACAGACGCTTTGTAGGATAAATCATATAAGATCTCATCTAAGGAAGGCGCTAAGCGATCTGCTTTTTCAACAACAATGGCACGACTTACATTTTCGGTAAACGCATAAAACTTAGTAGCTGCGCCACCTTGCAAGGTTTCATAATCAGTATAACCATCACCAATCATAATCACTTCACCTTTTAAATTAAGTGATTTAATTTTTAAAACCTTGCCTTTGTTTTCACAAAGCTCATCCTTTTCATCAAAACCAATTATCTTTCCGTTATGATCAAAGCGGAACGTATTTGCTAATACATGTTCAGGCTTAATACCATATTCCTGAACTATAGGAATAATGATTTCTTTAAAGCCATTTGAAATAATATAAATATCATCAGCATGTTGCTTAAAAAAACTTCTGTTACGAATTACTGAATTTGAAACCTTATGGCGCAAGGCTTCAATCACAGCTCCAAGATGATCGCGATTGGCCTGAAGTAATTCAATACGCTTAGTTAAGGATTCTTTAAGCGATAATTTCCCTTCCATTCCAAGATTGGTAAGGCGTTGAATCTCACTTAACACCTGTTGACCGTTTGAATTGTTTTCGTAAATAATTTCACACAACACATCCAAAGCTTCTACTTGTATAAACGTACTGTCAAAATCGAAAATAAATGTTTCTATGCTTTTCATGAAATATACTATTATAGAATAAAAAAAGTGCAAAAATAGTAAAAGAAGCTATGAATAAGCTTCTTACGCATTAATACCTACAAGATTAATATGAACTATTGAGGTATTGAAAACTATTTTATACGTTTTATTTTGCAGAGTCGATTTAATTATAATATACAAGAAACGGACTAACAAATAAGATCAAACAAAAAAGCTCCACTGATTAGCGGAGCTTTTTGAGAATAATATAAAACCTTTCACTACTAACCGACTAAATTTTAACTAAAAGGGTAACTTTCGTTACCCTTTTTTGATAATGTATATTTGTGTTTACGAAGACTCAAAAAACATTATGGTTAAAAATACAGAAATAAAATTAGTCGGACAGCCGATATTGA
>JANYGR010000226.1 GCA_025359355.1 Bacteroidota bacterium
GTGGAGTTTGCGCCTATGGTGAATATGAAAGCCAAAGGAAAAAAATTAACTTCTTATAAAGTGAAAGAAATTAATTTACGAGCTTCTGAAGAAATAGTGCATGAAGACTATACTGAAGAAGATGAAGAGATTGGTGGAAATGGCTTATCTCCAATGGAATTACATCGTAAAGCCATGGAAAAATTAAACGGCGATAACATGAGAGGCGAGGATGGACAAATTAATTTTGATTTTTAAAAGAACTTTTACATCTCACGTCACCCTGAACTTGTTTCAGGTTCTCGTTAGATGCTGAAACAAGTTCAGCATAACAATATGTTTCTATACAACCTTGGTATATATGTTTTTTACATAGGATTAAAATTAGCATCGCTATTTAATCCGAAAGCAAAACAGTGGATAGATGGAAGAAAACAGTGGAAAGAAAATCTTAAACATAAAGTTGAAACACTACAATTAGAAAATGCAATTTGGTTTCATTGCGCGTCATTAGGTGAGTTTGAGCAAGGTCGACCCGTATTAGAAAAGATCAAGCAAGATAACTCAAATCAAAAAATTGTATTGACGTTCTTTTCTCCTTCTGGTTATGAAATTCAGAAAAATTATTCGTTCGCTGATTTAGTCATGTATTTACCCTTAGATTCTGCATCTAATGCTCATTATTTTTTAGATATTTTAAAACCTAAAATTTCTATTTTTGTAAAATATGAGTTTTGGTTAAATTTTTTATTTGCACTTGATAAAAAACAAATTCCCACTTTTTTAATTTCAACGGTAATTAAAAAACATCAATCATTTTTTAAATGGTACGGTGGAAATTTTCGTAAAGCATTGGCTACGTATAAAATAATCTACACACAAGATTCAGAATCATTACTACTGTTAGAATCCCTTGGCATTAAAACTGGTCAGTTGGCGGGAGATACCAGATTTGATAGGGTTTTGCAGATATGCTCGTCACCAAAACAATTAAAAGAGATTCAAGAATTCTCAAATAATAGTTTTGTTATTATTGCAGGAAGCTCATGGCAAAAAGATGAAGAATTATTAATCGAATCTTATATATCATTAAAAGCTAAGCATGTAAATGTTAAATTAATTATAGCGCCACACGAAATTGATCACAGTAACATTGAGAGACTCAAAAAATTATTGTCAAAACATGACATCAATTTTCATTTATATTCTGATAATGAATCACATTATATACATTCTGTTTTAGTAATTAATACTATTGGTTTTTTATCTTCAGTGTATCAATATGGCTCTGTAGCCTTTATAGGCGGTGGCTTTGATAATGGCATCCATAATATATTAGAACCAACCGTTTTTGGATTACCTGTTTTATTTGGGCCTAATTACAAAAAATTTAATGAAGCATTTGATGTCATTAAATTAAATGCCGGTTTTGTTATATTGAGTTCCAGTGAATTAACTAAACAGTTAAATGATTTTATAGAAGATAAAGTCTTATTACATGAAACCTCTATCTTGGCTAAAAACTATGTTAGAAGCCATGCTGGAGCTACACAAAAAATTATGGTAGGCTTGCAATAAAAAAGGAGGTTCGTTAATATTGAACCTCCTTTTTTTATTTTAATGATATAGAGTGGAATTAATCTTTTTCTTCTGCCGCACCTTGTTTATTAGCACCTTGTTTGTTTTTTTCTTCTTTAGCTGCTTTTAATTTAGCTAATTGATCAGGTGTTAATAATGCTTTCACATCTTCATGATATTTTTTGCGAATTACTTTTATTTCGGCATCAGCTGTTTGTTTTTGATTTTCTTGCCCTTTATATTTTGCTTTAACAGCATCTATGCCTTTTGTGCGAGTTAATGCTAAATCATAAATTTTTGGTTTTTGGTCGTCGGTTAAAACTACTGTCGAATTTAATTCATCTACACTTTTTTGAGCACGTTGCTCAGGAGTTGTGCCTTTTTTAATGTCTTTCACATGCTGATCTGGATTTTGAGGATGAGCAATCGTTGTTGGTTGTTGCGCATTCATTACAGTTGTTATTGTAAATAAACAAACTGACATTACGATTAATTTTTTCATAGGTGTTTTTTTAGGGTTATTAAAATTTAATATTTATTGATTATAGACTTGCAAAGTACGTATCGGTTTAATGATCGAAATGTTAAAATTGTCAAAACTATTTTTTGTCTTTCGGTTTATCTGAAGTTTTAGGCTTGCCTACTGTTTTAGTTTCTGTTGCTTCAACTTTACAAACTTTACAAGGTTCTAATCCTTTTTTCTTAGCCTCTTCAAGCGTAATTCCCTTTTTTCCTGTTTTTACAATGTCGCAATTTTTAGCGTGATACTTTTTACCAGTTTCAGTAATATAAACTGTTTGGGCAGTTAATTTACTTCCAATTAAAAATAAGATAATTAGACATGTAGCTAAAAGGTTTTTTGTTTTCATTTTTAGTTTTTTTATTTAAACAAATATAACAGTTACTATAAATTTAAAAGTATAAGTCATTTTATCTATAGCATTTTTTAACACTATTTTAAAATTATTAATATTGAACTTTTGGTATAATCCCTCTTACGCCCATGTCTACAGGCGTTTCTCCAATTTCTGGTTGATAATATCCATCTCCATTTACTTTGGTCCACTCAAAACTTTTATTGGTAGAAACAGATACCGTAACAATAATATCTTGTGTTTCTGTGCCAGTAATAGTTAGCGTTTGAGCTGCTCCTAACGTATTAGTAAATACAGATGTAACTACGCAACTGCCCGCAGGTACAGGTGAATTAGTGGAATTAGGATTAACAACGGTTGTGGCTCCAGCTGGCGGTTGACCGTCAGCCATATAATAACCATAACCTGCAATATATGTTTCAAAACCCCAATAGCCTTGTAAATGGTTGAGATAAGCGCCACCAACACTGGCAGAAGGAACTTGATACTGTGTTTTAATTTTATATTTTTCTACATAGGTTTTGTAACCTAAAAATGAGGCTATAGTTCCAGTGCCAATATGATTCACTGTAGGCAAGGCATTGGCTTTATAAGGGATGTCATAATTTTGATAAGATAAGGATAAGCGTAACCATTTATAAGTACCAGCAGAAACGGCACTTAAGGGTGTTGAATAGAAAATAACATTTTCTCTTACAACTACAGATTGACTGAATTGGATGGCAGTTGTTCCACCTGATGCAGTTTCAGGTGCATGGTATAATACAACACCACTTCCTAAGGCTGTGAAATCATTTTGCGCTAATTCAATATAATGCGCAGCCATTTTATTAAATACTGGAGAGCATGCTTCGTGTGAGCTATTAACAGTTGGATTGGGGTTACCAGAGTTATCTAAACGAATTTGAGTTGAATCAAATTTGAATTTAAAAATAAGGCGAGGCCCACTTCCTGTGGCTGTCCATACAGAATCAGGATCTCCATAAGGAACAGTTGCTCCAGTAGTAGTTGGAGTAGGGTCAGGTGTAGGATCTGCCTTTTTTTTACAAGAAAATATGGAAATAGCCAAGAGCGTAATAGCAACGATGTTTTTCATTTCATTTAATTTTATAAACGAAGATAGTACTTTTTAGCAAAAAAAATCCCGCTAATACTTTAGCGGGATTTTTTATAAAGTAATTATTAAAATTTTTAATCAGCTAATACAGCTCTTGAAATAACAATACGTTGTACTTCGCTTGTGCCTTCATATATCTGAGTGATTTTCGCATCACGCATTAATCGTTCAACATGATATTCTTTTACATAACCATATCCACCGTGAATTTGAACAGCTTCAGTCGTTACCCACATAGCAGTTTCCGACGCAAATACTTTTGCTTGTGCTCCTTCTTTTTCGCAAGGTAAGCCTTGATCTTTTAACCATGCCGCACGGTAAATCAATAATCTAGCAGCTTCAATTCGAGTTGCCATATCTGCTAACTTAAATTGAATGATTTGGTGTTGAGAAATTAATTTTTTGAATGCAGAACGCTCTTTAGAATAAGCTAATGCTAATTCATAAGCGCCACTTGCAATACCCAACGCTTGAGAAGCAATACCAATACGACCACCTCCTAATGTTTTCATCGCAAACTTAAATCCAAATCCTTCTTCACCAATTCTATTTTCTTTTGGAACTTTAACGTCTGTAAACATTAATGAATGTGTATCACTTCCTCTGATACCCATTTTATTTTCTTTAGGTCCAACCACAAAACCTGGCATCCCTCTTTCCATAATTATGCAGTTAATACCTTTATGCCCTAATTCAACATTGGTTTGAACCATTACTAAATAAATAGAAGCAGAGCTGCCGTTTGTAATCCAGTTTTTTGTACCGTTTACAATGTAGTGATCGCCTTTATCAATTGCAGTTGTTTTTTGAGAAGTAGCATCGCTACCAGCTTCTGGTTCAGATAAACAAAATGCGCCTATTTTTTCGCCTTTCGCGATTGGTACTAAATATTTTTGTTTTTGTTCTTCAGTACCATAGTGTTCTAAGCCCCAACAAACTAAAGAGTTGTTAACGCTCATTACAACACTAACAGAGGCATCAATTTTAGAGATTTCTTCCATTGCTAATACGTAAGAAATAGCATCCATACCGCCACCACCGTATTTCGGGTCTACCATCATTCCTAAAAAACCAAGTTCTCCTAATTTTTTTATTTGTTCAGCAGGGAATTTTTGAGTTTCATCTCTTTCTATTACACCTGGTTTACACTCATTTTGTGCAAACTCACGTGCTGCACTTTGTATCATTAATTGCTCTTCGGTTAATTGAAATTGCATGGTAGTACGATTTAGTTTTTTTAATAAATATCCTTACAAAAATAGAAGATATTTTGAATTATCTCATCATTTGCGTCGAAAATAGCCAGAATATTTTTTTTAAGTTTTTAAACTTTATTTTATAGATAATGAGGCTGAGGAATCCTTATGAATATTACGATTTCTATGGTTTGCTAATTCTTACTTATCATATAATTTGTGAATCAAAGAGGGTAATTGTTTAGCTGCAAATACCTCTTTCATCTTTGCTCGTGCATCATAAGCTGGCGTTCCAAAATAGACTTTCCCCGCAGGAACATTCTCTCCTACACCGCTCTGAGCCTGAATGGTTGCGCCATCTCCAATAGTAATATCACTTGATAT
>JANYGR010000257.1 GCA_025359355.1 Bacteroidota bacterium
TAATGGATTGCCAATAGGATTGCAATTAATGGGACGAGATTTTGAAGAAGGAGATTTATTAAACATGGCAAAACAGATTTAAAATTATTTATTCAACACAGAGTCAAAGAGAAATAAAGCACACAGAGATTTATATAAATAAACTCAGTGAACTCCTAAACTCATAACCTCTGTGTTTTAAAACACGAATCAAATGGAAATAACAATAGATAGCGTTATAGACGCTCTAAAATACGTAGATGATCCAGATCTTAAAAAAGATTTAGTAACTCTTGGAATGATTAAAGATGTAGTTGTTGACGGAAAGAATGTTGCGTTCAACGTTGTATTAACTACTCCTGCATGCCCCATGAAAGACATGATACATAATGCTTGCGTGAACGCGATTAAGCATTACGTAGATAAAGATGCTATCGTTAATGTGAATATGACTGCTAATGTAACGTCTACACGCAATAAAGATTTAGGAACGTTATCACAAGTGAGAAATATTATAGCCGTTGCATCAGGTAAAGGCGGAGTAGGGAAGTCTACTGTATCAGCAAACTTAGCAGTAGCCTTAGCAAAACAAGGTGCTAAAGTTGGTTTAGTAGATGCTGATATTTATGGGCCATCGCAAACGATTATGTTTGATGTGCAAAATGAAATGCCTGGAAAAGGCGAATATGAAGGCAAACCAAAGATGGCACCTGTAGAAAGTTATGGCGTAAAATTAAACTCTGTTGGTTTTTTAGCAGGTCCCGATCAGGTAATCGCATTGCGTGGGCCAATGGCATCAAAAGCATTAACGCAATTATTTACCGATACAGCTTGGGGCGAATTAGATTATTTAATTGTGGATTTACCTCCAGGAACAGGAGATATACAAATTACGTTATGTAGTACGGTTCCTATTACAGGCGCAGTGATTGTGAGTACGCCACAACAAGTAGCATTAGCTGATGCTCGCAAAGGAATTGCTTTATTTAAATTACCCGCTCTCAACGTGCCTGTTTTAGGTATTGTTGAGAACATGGCTTATTTTACGCCCGAAGAATTACCAGATAATAAATATTATATTTTTGGAAAAGATGGCGCGAAAAATTTAGCAGCGGAAATGAATTTACCGTTATTAGGACAAATACCTTTGGTGCAAAGTATCCGTGAATCGGGTGATGCAGGTCGCCCAGCTATTTTACAAGAAACAACACCACAAGCATTAGCCTTTAGAGAAATGGCACAAAACGTGGCCCAACAAGTAGCGATATTAAATGCGAGTAAATCTAAAGCTGAGGTAGAAAAAGTGTAAGTGATTAACTAATATATTTAAAAGCTCCTTCAATTTTTTGAAGGAGCTTTTTTGTATTATGATTTTAATTTTAGTTGAGCCATTGGTATTGACACGACACCTCGAGGGGTTTGTACTTTAATATTATCGATGTACGCTTTTTGTCCAACGCGCATTCTGCTTAAAGCAAGTTTAGCTTCTTGCGACAAACTATTTCCTGTGCAGTATATTGGCGCTATTCCAGATACTTCAACATCAAAGCTTTTCACAACCATTGTAACAGGAAACATAAAGCCTGGAGATTCGGCACCTAAACTTCCAAGATTTCTTAGTTCATTTTTAGATAGCTCTATAGTTGATACAGCTAATCTTCCTCCAATTTTTAAAACAGCAGGTGGAATATCTCTTACTCTAAATACTTTTACAGGTCCTTGTTGTTGGTATACGCCATTAACTTTTGCAGAGACAGCTACACTGCAAGTGCCAGATGTTTTGGCCGTTAAAATATATTTTCCTGCAACGGTTGGTTTCGTTTCTGCTCCGCATCCAGTTATAGTTACTTTTAAATCGGAAGGTGAAAAGCCAGCTGCCGAAACACTTACTGGGTTTTCAATTCCTGCATAAAAAATATTCATATTATCGGCCGCTACTGCTGTAAATGGTGGTGCTACTGTATACAAATAATCAAAAGGATAATATTCATCAACACCTCTGGAATTCTTGTATTTGATAACACCCTTTAATTCCTTTTGTCCAATCGCATTTGTTTGCGCTTCATAAGCTCCCATTCCATCTTTTATGGCAATGGCAGAGCCTGGGTTAATTAATTTTTTTGAAGTCGTATCATACACACCACCAATTAATACCTCCATTCTTTCTGGCGTTAATTCAGAGCTTGAAGCGCCTAAAACTATGTTTGCTTTGAATGGTTGTCCCGATAATACATAGGCAGATGGAGCAACAACATCGGCATGTAATTTATCAGCTTTAAAAACAAATTTACTGGAAGCTGCTGAAAACACATGTAAGAATTCAGACTCTGTATTTTTCATGTCTGCTTGAATTTTATTGAGATTAGTGATAACGGCAGCCATAGGCATATTATAAAAGTTTTCTAACTCCCAATTTAATTTAATACCATGGTCTTCAATGTTTCTATCAATGGGTTTGATGTTATTAAGTTTTTGTTTGAGCGCATTGATATCAGCTTGATCTAATTTTGTATCACTATTTTTTTGCATGTTGTCGAGTATACTTAGTAAATGACTGTGTAGATTAGATAGCTGTAAACGTAGGTCTTTGGCACTATACTTATCTGTTTTAGGTTTGTAGGTGTCGCTACCAATTAAGATGTGGGTGGGAGTATCATAATCATCCAGCTTATCCATAAAACGTAATTGAGATGTATCTTTTTTGTTTGGACCTTCCGTTTTTTGAACGATCAAAAGTTTCATACTATCAATATACCTATTTACAGTACTGATGCTGTTTTGAGCATCAATGGCTTTAAGCAAATATGGCTTGGCTTCGTAGTTTCCATCTTTAACATAAGCCTCAAAAGCTTGCCTAATACGGATATTATTTTCATCTAAAATTACTTTTGATTTCTCGAGGCTTTCATCAACCATAACAAATCCTTTTAAAATTTCTTTAGATACATTCAATGCGAGAAGGGCTGTGAGTACTAGGTACATCATGCCTATCATTTTTTGACGGGGAGTTTCTTTACCAGATGACATAAGTAGAAGTTTTAGTTAGAACACCTTTATTGAATGCCTTTTTGTCGTTAAACTTCATTTTCAAAATGCTCATTTACCCATGTAAACTGCGCTTTTAAAAACTTGTTTGCCTAAAAAATTCTATTTAATAAAGATGTTCTATAGTGTATAGTTTAGTGAATTACTTATATAATGCTTTGTAAAATAATAGTTACAAGTTTTTTGAAAAATAAATTTTACGGAATATTATATTGATAGTCTCATGCTTATATTTGTTTAAATAAAAAATGAGTATGCAAGTATTTAAGTTTGGCGGTGCATCTGTAAAAGACGCTGATGGTGTAAAAAATGTAGCTGAGGTTTTAAAACAATTTCCTAATGAAAAATTATGTATGGTTATTTCTGCAATGGGAAAAACCACGAACGCTTTAGAACGATTAACCAAAGCCTTTTTTTATAAAACAGAAAATGCAGAAGAAATTTTAGAAGAAATAAAAAATGCACATTATACTATTTGTAAAAATTTATTTACTAATACCTCTCATCCAATTTATACTGATTTAGAAAACACCTTTGTAGAACTGCATTGGGCCATAGAAGACGAGCCAACACATAGTTATGATTTTGAGTACGATCAAATTGTAAGCATTGGCGAAGTTGTATCAACTAAAATTGTTTCAGCTTATTTAAATGATGTTGGGATTACCAATAAATGGATAGATGCTCGTGGATTGATACAAACTGATAATACATACCGCGAAGGAAAAGTAAATTTTGAATTAACAGAAACTTTGGTAAAAGCTCAAATAGAGCCTCAGTTGATTAATCAACGCATGGTTGTAACACAAGGTTTTATTGGAGGAACATCTGAAAATTTCACCACAACATTAGGACGTGAAGGATCAGATTACACCGCGTCTATATTGGCTTACTGCTTAAATGCAAAGAATGTAACCATTTGGAAAGACGTACCTGGTGTGTTAAATGCAGATCCAAAATGGTTTACAAAAACAAAAAAAATTGATGAGTTAACCTATCAAGATGCCATTGAATTAACGTACTATGGTGCAACCGTTATTCATCCAAAAACCATCAAACCCTTGCAGAATAAGCAAATCCCACTTTATGTAAAATCCTTTTTAAATCCTAAAGAAAGTGGCACTGTTATTAAAGATGGAGATAATCGGTTAAACATTCCTTCTTATATATTTAAAATTAATCAAGTATTAATTTCTATTCAACCGAAAGATTTTTCGTTTATAGCTGAAGATAATTTGAGTGATATTTTTGAATTGTTTTCCAAACATGGAATCAAGATAAATTTGATGCAATTATCTGCCATTAGTTTTTCGGTGTGTTGCGACTATGATGCTGAGAAAATAAAAGTATTAGTTGCCGCACTTCAACAAACGTTTAAGGTATTGTATAATTCTAATTTAGAATTGATGACGGTGCGTTATTATACTCCAGAAACCATTGATGTATTGACTAAAAACAAATTAATTTTGTTAGAGCAAAAAAGTAGGTTTACGGTACAAATGGTAATGAAAAACGAAGAATAAATAATTGATTAATCACTAATTAAAATAAAAAAAACAGCATGGTAAAACCTCATAATGTTGGTGCGCCTCCAGGAACCTTATTTTATAGTGGAGAAGAGAGAACTGATAAAATAAAAATCACATTGATCGAGTACAACGACACGGAGTATTTCGAAGAACAATATTTTGATTTAGCGGATTGTTTATCCCACGTAAAGCCTAATATGATCAAATGGATCAATGTAGAAGGTTTGCATGATACTGATTTAATTGAGAAATTAGGTAAGTTTTATAACATTCATCCATTAACGTTAGAAGATATTGTACATGTAGATCAACGTGCAAAGTTTGAAGATTTCGAACACTACGTAGTTGCAATCATGCGCATGATAAACTATACAACGGAAGTAGAGTCAGAGCAATTAGCAATTGTACTTTGCGAAAATACCGTTATCTCTTTTCAAGAACCGCACGGTGGCGATGCTTTTGATATTATCAGAAATCGGTTAAGAACCTGTAAGGGCAGAGTGAGAAAGCTTGGCGCTGATTATTTAGCTTATGCGTTGATGGATGCGGTAGTGGATTGTTATTTTACAGCCATCGAAAAAATTGGTGATAGAATTGAAGTGATTGAAGAAGAAATTATTAGCGATTCCGATAAAAAATCTATTTTAGAGTTATACAGATTGAAACGCGAAATGATTTATTTACGCAAACAAGTTTGGCCAATGCGTGATTTAATTAATAACATGATTCGATCAGAAACCATATTAATCAATGCTTCTAGCGATATTTATTTAAGGGATTTAAGCGATCACGTCACTCGTATTATTGATACAGTGGAAACCTACCGTGATTTATTATCTGGCATTATGGATATTTACTTAAGTACCAATGCCAATAAAATGAATGAAGTAATGAAGGTATTAACTATTATGTCTTCTATTTTTATACCAATTACATTTATGGTAGGAGTGTATGGAATGAATTTCGATAATATGCCTGAACTAAAAACACAACATGGCTATTATGTATTGTGGGGCGTCATGTTAACTACGGTTATCGGATTACTTGTTTATTTCAAACGAAGAAAGTGGTTGTAGCGTTTTACTTAGTTCGAAATCGCTTGAAACAGTTTTCTATAATTATAAATTGTAGTAGAATCGTAATCCAAAACCGTTTTGTAATTTATAACTAGGAGTATCTCCTAAGTTTATTTTATCGTAAGAAGGATTATACAACACTTGTATTGTGTATTTTGGATTGATGGTTAGGTGTAAACCCGCACCAGCAAAGATGCCTACGCCTACACCTGTTAGTTGAGCATGGAAAGCATTATATTGTGATGTATTATATATAGAAGCTAAATCAATAACTAAAGGAGGAACACTGGGGTTACTGCTTTGTATCATGGCTTGGTTTTTTAAAAATTTCGCCATTACTACATTTAAACCACCTTCCACAAAAAAATTGACTTTATCATTAGTGCCCAACACTTTTTGGTATCCTAATTGAAACATCAATCGTTGTTCGCCTCCGGTAATAGTACCTTGGCGAAGATAGGTTTGTGATGGTGACCCATTAACTGTATTTGTAGTAGCAATTGTAAATTTACCATTAACGGTAAGTTTAGTTCCATTTACATTAAAAATAATAGAACTCGTTTTATTTAGATTATAACTTCCGTTGAAGCCTACTAAATAAGTCATGTTATACGTTAAATCATAAGGCATATCTGTTGGGCCAAAACTCCAATCGCCAGAATTAACTCCTAAAGTTTGCGCAACAAGATCGGTACCAGTTGTTGTTCCTGTGTTCACGCTATTACTCGGGTTACTCGTATGCCCGCCATAATAGTTCATGAAGGATTTCATTTGACTATTAGCAAAATCATTTTTTATACCATTGACATCAAAGCCATAGCCGTCGTACGTGTTAGCGGTATATTTATTAGCAAAGTAAGTTCCAATAAATAAGCCTACATGTAATTTTTTTCCAGAAGTAGTAATAGGATGATTGGTTGTATCCTGCTCTGACTCTATGTCTTGTGCCTTAGCAGTATTTGAATAAAACAATGAAGCACTAATTATAAAATAGAAAAGAAGTATGTTAAAATATTTCATTTCCAAATTTACACTTTTTCTAATACAGAAAACGGTTAATGACTTTGAATTTAATTTAAGGAAGCGCCAATTGATTTCATTAAAATTTTTCTTGCCAAA
>JANYGR010000314.1 GCA_025359355.1 Bacteroidota bacterium
ATACAGTAATTCAATATCAAATGGCAAAGCATTCACATAATTATAAGCAACTAATAAATCAGAAGCGCATTGAGCTGTAGAGCCATCCGGAATAGGATGAATAGTACCTGTTACAAACAATGGATTAAAGCCTGTTGCTGAGCCATTATTGCTTCCTACATCTCCTGTAGCATGCGTATTTCCTGAATTTGAAACAGCTCCATTTGACGAAAATAATGCATAACAAGCGGCAGCGCCTAAGCTTGGTGCTGTTGGACCAGTAAGCACTGCGCTTCCGCAACCAATTGGCTTATATGCCAATACTCCATTTACTGCTATAGCTCCTGTAGTAGATAACGCTCTTCCTTCTAAAGTATCACCTGTATTCATATTGATTGCTGCATTATTAGCGATAACTGTTCCGCGCATTGTTGTTCCTGAAGCCATACTGACTAAACCTTCTACTTTCCAGTATACATTACATGCTTGTGCACCATTAATTAATTTTATTTTTGAATTTGAGTTAGTAGAAAGTGGCCCTTGAATTTTAAAAATAAATACAGCATTTGCATTACCTTGAGCATTTAAGGTAAGATCTAAATTTAAGGTTGTTGCAGCGGATATTGAATAAACGCCAGCAAGTAATACTTGTCCGTTTCCGAGCAAAGCTGCCGGAAATAAAGTTGCTGTAGTTGCATTTAATTGATTGTATGCAGATAAAACATCTGCTGAACATTGACCACTAACTAAATCTTGATCGTGCATTTGTCCGTTTACATTTCCAAAAGCAGTACTTGAACCGCTGTTTGTTCCCACATTACCTGTTAGTTGAGAAATTCCGGTATTGGTTAATGCACCATTAGAAGAAAAAAGCACGAAGTTGGCTGCTGTTCCTAATGTTATTGTTTGTGCAAATTGAATTGAGGGGATTAGTAACAGCAAAAATGCTGGTATTTTATTTAGTAATTTAGCTTTCATAGGATTTAATTTTAAGTATGAATTAATTTTCATATCATAAAGATGGTTAACTATAGTAGAAATAGTATTACATATATTTAGCAATAAGTTACACAATTCACACTTTTATGAGCTAGGAGATTCATTGTTTGTGCAAATTGAATTGAGGGAGTTAGTATCAGTAAAAATGCTGGTATTTTTTTTAGTAATTTTGTTTATATATTGCAAATAAAGTTTTACAACAAAATAAAGATCTATTACTAATGATCAAAAGTCATTACAAAACAAATAGATTAGTTACCTGAATCACATATTTAAAATTTTTACAAAAAAAAAGTGCTACTTATTAGTAGCACTCTTTTTCAAATACATAATCAATTATTGATTTACAATTTTATTACCTGCCATGATCACAGCTCCTGTTCTGGCTAAAGCTTTACCATCTAATGTTGCTCCTGTATTAAACGTGATAGATTGCATTGCTAATACCGTTCCTTTAAATACAGATGTCGTACCAAATGTAGCTGAGCTACCTACTTGCCAAAAAATATGAGATGCTAAAGCACCTCCACTTAAAATCACTTGACGACCCGAAGTCGTTGTTAGAGAAGATGCAATTTGAATAATAAATACGGCATTAGGATTTCCTTTCGCATCAAACGTTAAATCACCTGAAGATATAGCTAAAGTTGAAGTAGATTTGTATAATCCAGGGGTTAAAGTAAGTCCACCAATATTTCCTGATAAGGTAACAATATCTGTAGCTGTTCTTCCGGCAGCATCATTATAAGCAGCCGTTAAATCTAATTTAGCTTGATTAGAAATAGCATCATTAATATGAAGTGTTCCGTTTAAAATTCCTGGGGGAAAACCACCTACTGAAGTTCCTGGGCTTAATCCCATATCCCCTGTAATTACAGTTGCTCCAGTGTTACTAATAGCAGAACCTGCTAAAATCGCTAAATTAGATGAACCAGCCAAAGACACTGAAGTTTGTACAGTTGTTTGAAGGGGAATTGTGGTTGAAGACGATGATGAAGTTGCAGGTGTTGATGTGTTTTTTTTACAACTACCAAATATTGTTACTAAAGCTATTGCTAATGTTGTTATTGTCTTTTTCATTTGTTTAATTTTAATTTTCCGAAACTGACGGACAGATGTGAATATTTTTCATTCAGCAAAATTCGGCATCTTTTAATAGAATAGTATTACATCTCAATGTTTATGAGTTACATAATTCACGCATTGAAAAAATAAGCCAATTAGTTCTGTTTATTTTATTTCTATAATTTTTAATTCAACCCTACGATTTAATTGTCGCCCATTCGGACTATCACTGCCATCAGTGTGCTCATTTAAAGCAGCTGGGGATGACTCGCCATAACCTTTAGCGATCATTCTATCTTTTGAAATTCCTTTATTAATTAAAAAATTAACAACAGCGCTAGCTCTTTCATCTGATAATTTTAAATTATATTCAGGAGTTCCTTTAGAATCTGTATAGCCAGAAATTTCTATAATAACTTTAGGGTATTTATTTAAAAAACGTAAAATATTTTTTAATTCAACGTTAGACGTTTGTCGTAAAGTCGCTTTATCAAAATCAAAGAAAATATTATTCAATACAATTTTAGAACCTACAGTGATTGGTGGTAATTGTATAGCTTTATATATTTCGTAATAATTAGTTTTTTTAGATATTTCTCTATTTTCAGAATAAAATAAAAATCCATCCGCCTCGTACGAAATATTATAATTTTTACCAGGTGTTAATATAAATAAGTACTGACCAGTTTTACTATTAGGTTTATAAACACCTACAACATCCCCTGTCTCATTATCTGTTACAGTAATTACGACATCATTAGGAACAGCGCCAGAAGCATCTTTTACAAGACCTTTTAATAAAGTTAATGGTGCTTGCTTTGCGTCCAAAAAAGTAATCATATAATTATCTTTTTCTCCAATACCACCTTCTTTAAAAGAAGAATAATAGGCTTTTGTTTTATCTGGAGAAACCACATAAAAAACATCATCATCAGGCGAATTAATTGGATAACCTACATTTACTGGTGCTTGCCACTTCGTTCCATCATCTGATAAAGCACTATAAAAAATATCAAACCCTCCCATTGTATTATGCCCGTTAGAACTAAAGAATAATGTAATTCCATCTGGATGTATAAACGGAGCATCTTCATCAAATTCGGTATTAATCAAAGCACCCATGTTAACTGCCTTGTCCCACTCTCCCTTACTGTTTTTTTGACTAACATAAATATCTCTTCCACCAAAACCTCCAGGACGATTACTTGTGAAATAAATAGCATGACCATCTGCCGAAATAAAAGCACTTGGTTCCCAATGTTTACTATTAATATTTTCATTTAATTTAATCGGTGTTGACCATACGTCTCCATTTAACGTGGTTGAATAAATATTTCCATCACCATTATCGTCTTTGTAAATTAAAATTTCTTGGCCATCCGGAGAAATACCAACCGATGCTTCATTTCCATCTGTATTAATAGGGTTACCAATACTTGTAGCAACCGACCAATTCTTTCCATCATAATTTGATATATAAATATCTTCAAAATATTTTCCGTCATCAGTCATTAAGCCTCCTGTGCTTTCTTTTCTTCGCGTCGTGAATATCATTTTAGATTGATCAGCTGTTAAAACAGGCGAATAATCAGCATAAGGCGAATTAACATTTTTTCCCATATTGTCTATTTTCACCTTAACAGGAGATGCCATTAATTGTTTACCAGTCTGACACATTTCTATTTTACGATTAGCGTCTTTTAAATTATCCACATCTTTCATTTTATATAAAGTCATTTCTTTTTTATACATTTCATAAGACTGAATTGCTTTATCAAACATAGAATGAATATGATAAGCATCTCCTAAAAGTTTATAGGTTAATATCGGCGCGTTTTTTTCTTCGGAAGAACCTTCTTTATATTTAGGGGAGATTGATACTAATGCTTTTTTAAGAAATGGTAAGGCTTTCGCTTTTTCGCTTCGAGCTTTTAAATAACAATCTGCGATTAAATAACAAATATTAGCGTTGGTGGTATCCATTCTATATAATTCAAGATACATAGGTAACGCCGCATAAAAATTGCCTTCTTTGCATACTTCTTTAGTCTTTTCAAATTTTAAATGAAAGTCGTTTTTATTCTGAGAGTAAAAACTGGACATTCCAATTAATAATCCAACTATTAATGTTTTTGTTTTTGTAATTTTCATGCTTATTTTAGTTGTTTTAAGTTTATTAAAAAATTCATTAAAAATAAATAAACCCGAACTATTCCTTTCAGAATATTCGGGCTTACTAATAATTAACAGAACCTTTGACAAAATTGCAATACTTAAAATAAAAAGTATTATACAATTTAATGAATAAGTTACATCAATCACATATTTTTACGGATTATGACGATACTACTTATTTACATTCTATCCAT
>JANYGR010000358.1 GCA_025359355.1 Bacteroidota bacterium
ATGGGTTGGTATGAGTAAAGAAACAGCTCATCAATTAGGCACGCCTCTATCGTCTTTAATGGCGTGGATCGATTATCTAAGATCCAGTGGAACAGATGAGTCCATCGTAGTTGAAATGAATCGTGATGTGATGCGTTTAAATATGATCACTGAACGATTCTCTAAGATTGGCTCTCAGCCAACCTTACATGACGAAGATATTTCTTTGGTTGTAAAAAATGCCATTGATTATTTAAAAACTAGAACATCTAAAAATGTAAATTACAGGTTGTATCTGCCTGATACCGAATTGCACGCTCAACTATCGGTTCCATTATTTGAATGGGTCATTGAAAACATCTGTAAAAATGCTGTGGATGCAATGGATGGCAAGGGCGAATTAACGATTACCGTTACTGATATTCCTGAAGGCGTATCTATTGATATCAAAGATTCGGGTAAGGGCATTCACAAATCTAAATTCAAATCTGTGTTTAAGCCTGGATTTACTACTAAAAAACGCGGTTGGGGATTAGGCCTTTCTTTATGCAAACGCATAATTGAAAACTATCACAACGGAAAAATTTTTGTGTTACAGAGTGAAGAACATAAAGGCACTACATTCAGAATTTTATTAAATAGAGGGTAATCCAAACTAAATCGGGTTTCTCATGACTTATTCTGAAACAAGTTCAGAATGACCTTTCTTTTTTTCGCTAATTTTTATGATAAGCGTATGCGACTTTTTTAAATTAAAGTGGCTGAAAGAAATCGTCAAGTTTGAGGCGAGCGAAGGCTTAAATAATGGGAGTTTGCTTTTTGCAAATGACCATTTTTAAGGCAAGGTCAACGAAGAAATTGGCGTTTTCTTACTGACGCAATTTATTTTTTATTCATCACATCCGTTTGTATCCTAATAGATTCATCATGTAAATGTTGGCACATTTTTTCTATGAATGTTTTGGGAATGCCTAGTTTTTCAGCCCATTGCGAACGGGTTTTTAAAATTTCCTGCCAACGTTCTAATTGAAAAATAGTAATCTCATGTTCTTTTTTATAATGTCCTATTTCTTCGATGATGGTCATTCGTTTTTTTAATACATTGATCAATTCATCATCTACTTCGTCAATCATATTTCTAAACTGACTGAGTTTGTCAGTAAATTCAGCATTCTCAGACGATCCTTTTCTAAAAACTAACTGAGCTAATAATTCTTTTAATGCACTTGGCGTTAATTGTTGTTGCGCATCGCTCAAAGCCACACTAGGATTAATGTGAGTTTCTATCATCAAACCGCTCATCCCTAAGTCCAATGCTTTTTGTGATACAGGTTGTATTAATTCTCGTTTACCCGATATATGGCTTGGATCGCATATAATGGGCAACTCTGGCATGATTGTTTTCAACTCGATAGGAATTTCCCACAAAGGCTTATTACGGTATTTTGATTTACCCGTATAATGAAATCCTCGATGTATAGCCGCTAATTTAGTGATTCCCGCCAACGACAAGCGTTCGATGGCGCCAATCCATAATTGCAAATCGGCGTGCACTGGATTTTTTATAAAAACAGGTATATCAACACCTTTCAATACATCTGCAATTTCCTGAACACTGAAGGGATTAACGGTTGTACGTGCTCCAATCCATAACACATCAACACCATGTTTAAGCGCTAATTCAGTATGTTGTGCATTCGCTACTTCTACGGTTGTTTTTAATTTGTATTGCTGTTGAACTTCTTTCAACCAATGAAGTCCTTCCTCACCCACTCCTTCAAACGAATTAGGGCGTGTGCGTGGTTTCCAAATACCTGCTCTGAATAATTTAACAGATTTAATTTCTGCAATTTCTTTAGCCGTTTGCAACACCTGTTCCCTCGTTTCTGCTCCACACGGACCTGCAATAAGCAAAGGCTCATTGTCTTTCGTAATCCATGTATTGAGTGGTTGTATATTCACAAGTAAGATTCAAAGTTACACTAAAAAATATAACGAATTACTTTTTTTAGGGCTACAAATATAACAGAGTTTGTGATACTTTGTTTTTTGAGAAGAATTGTTTTTTTGATTTGGGCTTTTGAAATGTTGTTTCAAAACAAAAGCCTCTGTAATTAGTTAATTACAGAGGCTTTTGACTAATTAATATAATCTATTTAGAATACGTTAAAGCTGCTGATGTTAATTCACGGTTCATACGCGCTATGTTTTCTAAAGAAATTCCTTTAGGACATTCTGCTTCGCAAGCTCCTGTGTTAGTACAATTTCCAAATCCTTCTTCGTCCATTGCAGCAACCATTTTAAGCACACGTGCTTTACGTTCTACTTGTCCTTGAGGTAATAATGCTAATTGAGAAACTTTAGCTGATACGAATAGCATAGCAGATCCATTTTTACAAGCTGCTACGCAAGCTCCACAGCCGATACATGCTGCTGCTCCAAAAGCCTCATCAGCTGCATCTTTAGGAATTAAAATATTATTAGCATCCTGAGCATTACCAGTGTTTACAGATATATAACCGCCTGAAGCAATAATTCTATCAAACGCGCCTCTATCTACTGCTAAATCTTTTATTACAGGAAAGGCTGCGCTTCTCCATGGTTCAACAACAATTGTATCACCAGTTTTAAATGAACGCATATGTAATTGACAAGTCGTTACGCCTTGTTTTGGTCCATGTGGGCGACCATTGATGTACATTGAACACATACCGCAAATTCCTTCGCGACAATCATGGTCAAATGCAATCGCTTCTTTGCCTTCACTGATTAATTTTTCATTTAATACGTCAAACATTTCCAAAAACGACATATCTGTAGAGATACCTGTTAATTGGTGTGTTTCAAAGCTACCTGTTGCTTTCGTGTTTTTTTGTCTCCAAACTTTTAAAGTTAGATTTAGTTCTTGTGAATTTGCTCCTGCCATATTATTAGGATTTAGCGGTTAGGATTTAGGGTTTTGTACCCAAAAACTCTACCCGAAATTTACTTTATTTTTTCTTCTAATTTTTTAATTAATACACTTAACATTTTCATTTCTTCCACTATCAACGAATTTATTTTATCGCAATCTATTATTTTCACAAAGCCTAATCTAACACTAAGGGTAACAGCTGCTTCAACTTCTCTTAAACTACCTTCTGCTATGTATAAAAAACTCACATAACTCTTTGTGGTATTTCTTCCAAATCCTTCTGCAATATTTAAACTTATTGAACAACTCGCCCTTCTTATTTGGCTGGTTAATCCATAAATCTCTTCTTTCGGAAATTGAGATGATAACCTATAAATTTCAACAGTTAAATCAACCGACTTTTGCCAAACAATTAAGTCTTTGTATGAATTTATAGTTGCCATCTTTTGCCCCTTTCCCCTAAATCCTCTTCCCTAAACCCTATTTATAAGAACGTTGTGCAATTTTAATATTCTCGTATTTCAATTCTTCTTTATTCAATTCCCAATCGCTAACGCCTTTATATTCCCAAGCAGCTACATAAGCGAAGTTCACGTCATCACGTTTTGCTTCACCGTCTTCTGTTTGGTGTTCTTCACGGAAGTGACCTCCACAGCTTTCTTCGCGGTGTAAGGCATCTTTACACATTAATTCTCCTAACTCAATAAAGTCGGCCACGCGACCAGCTTTTTCTAAATCAGGATTAAATTCATCAGCAGTTCCTAGTACACGAACATCACTCCAAAATTCTTTACGTAATGCTTGTATCTCTGCAATAGCTTCTGTTAAGCCTTGTTTGTTACGAGCCATACCGCATTTGTTCCACATAATTAAACCCAAACGTTTGTGGAAACTTTCTACTGATTTAGTTCCTTTAATGTTTAAGAATTTATTAATTAAATCTGTTTGCTCTTTTAAAGCAACATCAAATGCAGGGTGTTTTGTTTTTAATTTATCGATAGAATCTGCTTTATCTTTTTCAGCACTCATACGAGAAACTTCGTCAGATAAATACACACCTAAAGTATAAGGTATTACGAAATAACCATCCGCTAAGCCTTGCATTAATGCAGAAGCACCTAAACGGTTAGCACCATGGTCAGAGAAGTTAGCTTCACCTAATGCATATAAACCTTTTACAGTTGTCATTAAGTTATAATCTACCCATAAACCACCCATTGTGTAGTGAACAGCTGGATAAATACGCATTGGCACTTCGTAAGGATTTTCGCCAGTAATTTGAGCGTACATATCAAACAAGTTACCGTATTTTTCTTTAACAACTTCTTTACCCATACGCATAATGTCTTCTTGAGTTGCATTATGAATATTACGTTTTGTAGCTTCTGTTTTTCCGTAACGTGCTGTATTAAATGCAAAATCTAAATACACTGCCATTTTAGAAGTACCAACACCATAACCAGCATCACAACGTTCTTTAGCTCCACGAGAAGCCACATCACGAGGTACAAGATTACCAAATGCAGGGTAACGACGCTCTAAATAATAATCTCTTTCTTCTTCAGGAATATCAGTTGGTTTGCGAGTATCATCTTTCTTTTTAGGAACCCATATACGTCCATCATTACGTAATGATTCAGACATTAAAGTTAATTTAGATTGGTGATCGCCAGAAACGGGAATACATGTTGGATGAATTTGTGTGTAACAAGGATTACCAAAGAAAGCGCCTTTTTTGTGTGCCTTCCATGCCGCAGTAACGTTACTACCCATTGCATTAGTAGATAAATAGAAAACGTTACCGTAACCACCTGTACATAATAATACCGCATGACCAAAATGTTTTTCCATTTCGCCTGTAATTAAATTACGAGCAATAATACCACGAGTAATACCATCAATGGTTACTACATCTAACATTTCGTGACGAGAACACAATTCAACAGCTCCCATTCCAACTTGGCGTTGTAAAGCCGAATAAGCACCTAATAATAATTGTTGACCAGTTTGCCCTGCAGCATAAAATGTACGTTGAACTTGAGTGCCACCGAAAGAACGGTTACTTAATAAGCCGCCGTATTCGCGAGCTAAAGGCACACCTTGCGCCACACATTGGTCAATAATACTTGAAGACACTTCTGCTAAACGATGAACGTTTGCTTCGCGCGCACGATAATCTCCACCTTTAATTGTATCGTAAAATAAACGATATGTTGAGTCGCCATCATTTTGATAATTTTTAGCTGCATTGATACCGCCTTGTGCAGCAATTGAATGCGCACGACGAGGAGAATCTTGAAAACAAAATACTTTTACTTTATATCCCATTTCTGCTAATGAAGAAGCTGCCGAAGCACCAGCTAAACCAGAACCAACAACTAATACTTCTAAACTACGTTTATTAGCTGGATTTACAAGGTGAACAGTAGAACGGTATTTAGACCATTTTTGATCTATCGCACCTTCTGGAATCTTTGAATCTAATTTACTCATAATGAAAAATTAAAAATATGAAATTGAAAATTATTGAACAATATTTAAGAACATACACACTGGCATTGCTGCAAACAATAAGCAAACAATGATAGAAAACCACACGCCAACTTTTTTAATAAGCGGTGTGTAATTTTTATGATTAAGTCCTAACGATTGGAATGCTGATTGAAAGCCGTGTAACAAGTGATAACATAACGCAATAACACCCACTAAATAAATAAGTACTACATACCAGTGAGAAAATACTTCTTTCATTTCTAAGTAAGTATTGTGTTCTTCATGTTTAAACACGGCTATTTTAGTGTCGATCCAAAAGTGAGATAAGTGAGATACTAAAAATAATAATAATAATGAACCTAAAATCCCCATACTGCGGCTATACCAGCTAGAATTGGCCGCTCCATCTATTTTAGCATAAGCAACAGGACGCGCTTTTTTATTTGCTAAAGTTAGAGTTAATGCTTGTACAATGTGAATAATTAACCCAGCAAACAACACAATTTCCATGATTCGAATAACAGGATTGTGAGCCATGAAATCAGCGCCAGCGTTAAAAGTTTGACCGCCATCATTAAAAAAGATAGTTGCGTTTAAACTCACATGAACGACTAAAAACGAAATTAAAAATAATCCCGTTAAGCCCATTAATACTTTTTTTCCAATTGATGTTTTTAAGAATCCTGTACTCATAAATGTTGTGTATTAGTTTTTTACTCGGCAAATGTATAATTGGTAAGCGTTTAAACCAATTTTTTTTATCCGTTTTATCAACTAAATAACAAGTTTAAGCCCAATAAGGTTTATAATCAGACCAAAATACCCTTATTTGGAATAGTTCTAAATTTTAAAAGCAATTTAGATGGCTATACTGATAAATTAATCTGAGGGCATCTCTATTAAATAGCAACCCCAATCATACAAACATCATCAATTTGTTCGTAGCCAGCTCGCCAGTCTTCAAAAAATGTGTTGATCGCCTCTTTTTGGGCAGGCATTGGTTTTTGATGATTGTTAAGCAATAATTTGCGGAATGCATTGTATTTTAGTTTTTTTCCAGCTAACCCTCCAAATTGATCCACAAAGCCATCTGAGAATATGTAGATCTTATCGTTTGGAAATAATTTAAATTCATGATTTGTGAATTCATAATTTTCTACACCAACAAAATTTCCAATGGGATGTTTATCGCCTTTTGTTTTCAATACTTCGCCAGCACGTACAATAAATAAGGGGCTAAAAGCACCTGCAAATTCCATTGTTTTGTTTTCTAAATCAATAGAACAAATGGCTATATCCATTCCGTCTCGTATTTTAGAATCTTCTACTTTTTGACTCAACGTGTTACTAATATTTTTATTGAGTTGCGTAAGTATTTCAGAAGGCTTAGTGTAATTATACTCATTCACGATTTGATTTAAACCATTAAACCCGATGATACTCATGAATGCTCCAGGAACACCATGCCCCGTACAATCTACCACTGCAAATAAAATTTTATTCTCCTTTTTTTCAATCCAATAAAAATCGCCGCTCACAATATCTTTTGGTTTGTATAATACAAACGCATTTTTTAAATGAGTACTAATGTTTTCTTCGGTAGGTAAAAACGCCTCTTGAATGCGCTTGGCATATCGTATACTATCCGTGATATGCTTATTTGTTTCTTCAATAATTTCTTTTTGTTTAACTACTTCTTTAGTTCGTTCTTCTACTTTATCCTCAAGGTGTTCTACCAAATTAGCATTTTCAAGTGCAATGGCGGTGTAACTTCCCAGTGTTTTAAGTATATCCATGTGTAATGGCATATAAGCATTTGTGTTAAAACTTTGAACTGTAATAACACCAACTACTCGTTCGCCAATCATCATGGGGCAAAACAACAAGGAACTTGGCATATCGCCAGAAGGCACAACTATTTTTTTAGTATATTTTTGATATTCATTTAAATTATCATTGATGAAAATTTCTTTTTTATTTTTCACACACCACACAGAATAATTATCATCATTATCCATTGAAACACTGATAGGATCAAAGGATTCGCCTCTTTCCATTTCATAGCGGTATTCTATTTCATTAAGTTCCGGATGATAGATACGCACTCCAAAGCAATCCGCATTCATTAACTGATTAATGTTTTCATGAAGCTCAACAAATATTGCCTCAAAATTTACATTGGACGTAATATGTTGTCCTATTTTACTCAGCAAACGTGTATTTTCGTGAGCCCTTTCAATCTGTTCTTTTTGATGAATGACTTCTCGTGTTCGTTCTTCAATACGTTCTTCTAAATTCTCATAAAGTGTTGCATTCTCAATAGCAATGGCACAATAGATCGCTAAATTTTTTACTAAGTTTACTTGATAATCGTCGAAAGCATTTTTATTAAAACTTTGAACTGTAAGTACACCTAATTTTTTTTCAGCAACTTTTAGTGGAAGGTAAATGATGGATTGAACCGACTCTCCTGCAACAGGTTTTAATCGCTTTTTTATATATTTAGCTGACTCTTCATCATAATTATTAATTATGATATCCATCTCATTGTGAAAGCAAACTGTAGCTAATCTATTATCATCCGATAAATCGTATCCGCTGGAAGGTAATACAATGCCTTTTTCTATATATCCTGGAAAAGTAAGCTCTGTAAGATTATTAGAAACAACGCCAATACCAAAACCAGCTGCGTCCATCATATTATTAATAATATCGTATGCGGTTTTATTAATAGCCTCTACAGATAATAAGGATGTAATTGTTTTTCCTAAATCACTCAATATCACCAAATCATTAGAGAGTTGCTCTAACTGTTTATTTTTTTGATGGAGTAATTCTTTTTCTTTTTCCATTTGAGAAATGCTGACTTGCATTTCTACACCTTTTAATTTTTGTTTATTTTTTTCGCTAAAAAATTCTTCTTTTAGTGTATAGTAATTCTTAAAGTGCTCTATAAACTTAGTGTTATTGGACTGTTTTTCGTATACCTTATAAAGTGATTTATGAGTTTTATAAATCACTTCTTTGGCCTGCGTTTCCTCAGCTAATTTCAAAGATTTTGTTAAATAAGCAAGTGCATAATCC
>JANYGR010000365.1 GCA_025359355.1 Bacteroidota bacterium
CCCTATATTTCCTGCCATTCCCAAACAAAATCCTAAAAACAAATTACCGATAATGGCACCTAAATTTTTTTCGGCAAAGGCACCTATACGTTGCCGCTTCTCTAAATCATATAACTTAATCATTCTCGGGTGTTTGATAATACGTGCCGGAATTTCGGAATAAACTACTTTGTTATCAATATATCCTATAACAACGCCAGATAGAGATAGGAAGATCCCAGCAATAAAAGCGTAAACAAGCGATGCGCTATACATAGGATGATTAGACATCATGTGTGATTTAGATTCAGTATAATTAAATATAGAGTAATTAAAATAATGATTTATCAGCCATGCTATTATAAAACAAAGTGGCAACACAATTATTAAATTTCCAATAAGTGATATAAACTGGCTGCGAATAATTTGTTTAAAAACATGCCAGGGCTTGTTGTTCATTCCTTTATCGTTATCAATGCTTTCGGCAATATAGGAAGCCGTCATAGCTGGTTGTTTAGTTGCTAAGGTAAAATGTACTAAGTGCATAAATACAAACCCTATAGCGTAATTTAATCCAAATAAAAAGCCTTCAAAAAATAATGATACATGCAAGTGATGTATGAAATGTTTAGCATAAACCAAAAACACTACCACTAAACCTCCTCCCATAGCCGATTTGAATAATGTATAATTTTCATGCTTAGAAAACCCAATATAATGTTCTCCTTTTTGAGAGGTATGACTTACAATTCTATAAGCCAATAAATTAGTATTTTCTTTGATAAATTGCCCTACTCTGTTTTTTGTATGCTCTGCTCTTACCAATTCTGTGATTAATAGAGATACGGTTAAAACCCTATTAGCAGCTTGTTTCGCAATAAATAAATTTAACAACAATCTAATTCTATTAACGTGTTGTTGACCCCTTTTCAATAAAAATGCCAAGTGCAAACTTGTTCCTATTTCATCTTTTTTAGTTTTAAGTATTATAAATGATTGTTCCACATTAGTAATGACTCTCATTATTAATTCCAATTCATTATCAGAAACTCCTACGCTATTATTCGTCAAATATTTTTTAATAAATAAGGGCACTTGATTATTTAATTCAAAAAAAGGAGAATTGTTATCATCTATCTCGGGAAGCTTATTTACCAAATAAGGATCAATGCCAATGGCGGTTAAACGATGGCATAAGATAATAATTGCATTGTGAATTTGATGTGTTAATTTTTTGGAATTTGTTAAAAGCTGACTTGTATCAATCAGATTGATGATTGATTCCCAACTCGAATAATTAATTTTTTTGAGCCAGACATAATCTGTTGGTTTATTAAATACAAAAATTATAAAATGACTTAACTCATTTTCTGACGAATTAGGCGGTAAAATTTTATGCTTCAGTCTTCTGGCAGTTTCTGGAAAAAATCCTCGGTTTGAGTTAATGCCATATTCCGCAAAAGCATTTACAAAAAATGCACTATCTATTAATAAAAAAGAAAAATAAGATAATTCTTTTTTAAAATTTTCATCAACAGACTTTTTAGTAATGAGTTCTTTTAGCAGTTGATTGAATTCATCTTCATCTGAATTTGAAATAAGCCTTATCTGCCGAATAAAATCTGTTAATTGGGAAAAGTCATGTTTCGTAAAATCCATATCTATTAAAGTTTGATGTAAGATAAGGTGTATTTTTGAATTTCATAAAAAAGCTCATTCAATATAAATTGAATGAGCTTTTTATGTTTATGAAACAAAAATTATTTTGTTTCAGTTGCTTTTGTTTCAGTTGCTTTTTTGTCTTTGCAACAAGCAGCTTTACCGTCTTTTTTATCGCAAGCTTTTTTGTCAGCAGAACAAGATTTACCTTCAGCAGCTTTGTCTTTACAACATTTACCGTCTTTTTTGCACTCTTTTTTTGTTTTATCTTTTTCGTCATCACCAGTTGTTTTAACTGATGCGGATACGCTTCCTACTAATCCAGCGAAAGCTAACATTAAAAATACTTTTTTCATTTGTTGGGTTTATTTAAAAATTAATAATAAACAAATATAATCTATTTTGCCTCTAAAGTATATGACGGAAGTTAGTATAAAGCCAGATAATTGTTAAAAAAACAAAATCGCAACATTTTATAAAAGGCCAGTTTTTTGAAAATCAATCTATTTATTTTTACTAAATCGATGTTGTTTTTGAAAATATTTTTTAAAAAATCAGAATTGCTACAGAATTGCGGTTTATAATATCGCGGTATAAACACTACTTTTTTACTACAAAAAGTTTAATTCCTTAGTTAAATCAATAAAATTTTTCGATTAAGATAAATTTACAACTGCGATTTTAACAAAGCAAAAACCTTTTCCAATAATTTGACATTTCATTTTTAGTTCACTAACTTCAATATAACTAAACATCAAATTATTGAAATATCATATAAATCTAAAACCTATGAAAAAAACTTTTATTCTTTCAACTATTTTAATTTCATCATTAACGTTCAAAGCCCAGTCAAACATGGTATTTTGGCAGCCGATTAATGAAGCTAAAATAAGCGTAACTGGCAAACGAGATATCGTTCCAAACACATATAAAACATTTCATTTAGATATGGCTAGTTTGAAGACCTTATTAGCTACTGCGCCATCTGATAAAATAGTGTCAGTTAAAAACTCATCGATTATTGTTAGTTTACCTATGCCTAGCGGAAAAACAGAACGTTTTTCCGTTGTTGAATCTCCAGTAATGGACGAGGCATTGCAAGCGAGTTACCAAAACATTAGAACATATAGCATCCATGGTATCGATGATATTTATGCTAGCGGTAAATTAGATGTTACTGAATTTGGTTTCCATGGAATGGTTCGCAGTCCAAATGGTGATGCATATATAGACCCATATTGTAAGTGGAATACAGCTGATTACATCTCGTATTATACATCTGATTTCGAAAAACCTTTTATTGATAGAGGTGTTTGTGAAGGTGCGATTGGAGAAAATAATTCAGCACAAAAAGTGAGCGCTCCAACTGTTCAAATTAGTGCCTGCACAAATTTGTGGTTACCAGCACACGGTCGCCCATTTTTATGGTTTTATCCACCTCTTCCAGCAAATCATCCACCTGGTTTATAACCGGGCGCACATCAATTACTGGGTCGAGTAAGCCGGTTGGGCGTATTACATGCTCAACCACTACGCCGCCCGATTTTTCCAGTTCAAAATCAGCCGGCGTTGCGCTAACATACAAAGTTTG
>JANYGR010000551.1 GCA_025359355.1 Bacteroidota bacterium
AGCTATCGGTATTTGACCATCCTTCGCACTTGTTCTATTCAGCATTTTTTATAAAAAACAATCTGTTCATTCGTTTAAAAAAATGATTATTTTTACGAAAATACTGTTCGTATGTCCATTTTAATTGCAGATAGCGGTTCTACCAAAACCGACTGGGTTTTATTACAAAATAATAACATCATTATTCAGTTTCAAACTATTGGTTTTAACCCCTATTTTCAAAGTAGTGAAGATATTAGTACTGAAATTAAATCAGTGTTATTACCTGTTATAAAAGACCAATTAGATTCGATTAAACAAATAGCATATTATGGTGCAGGTTGTTCCACGCCAGATAAAATTCAGGTTGTGAAACAAGGCTTGTATTTAGCTTTTGGTAATATACCCTCTGAGGTTAATCATGATTTATTGGCTGCTGCTAGAGCCTTGTGTGGCAAAGAAAAGGGAATAGCTTGTATTTTGGGCACTGGTAGTAATAGTTGCTTATATGATGGCGTTCATGTAATTGAAAATGTACCTTCTGTTGGTTATTTTTTTGGAGATCATGGAAGTGGTGCTACCATTGGAAAAACCTTTATACAATATTATTTTGACGATAAATTACCACTACATTTAAAATCAGCTTTTGAAAAAGCAGGTTACCACCGTGAAGTCATTTTAGAGAATATGTATAAAAAGCCTATGCCTAGCAAGTATTTGGCAAGTGTGTGTTTGTTTCTTTCTAATTATAATAACGATTCGTTCATTAAAGAATTAATTAAACATTGCTTTCTTGATTTTTTTGATGCTCAAGTATCCAAATACACCAATGCCTTGCAATTACCTGTCAATTCAGTAGGTTCCATTGGTTATTATTATAAAGACCTATTAATAGAAGCCGCTCATCAAAAAGGATTTACGATAGGAAATATTATTAAATCACCTATTGAGGGGTTAATTAAATTTCATAGTTAGTGGCAAGTTAAATTGACACTTATCAAACAAACAACTCATATTTATGTTCAATTTTTTAAAACGAAAAAATATTACAATAGTCAATAAAGACCAACTAATTTCAACAATGACAAACATTGTAGAGTTATTACGTGATAATGGCTTTAGTGCACAAGCAGGTGCAGTAAGAAAACCATTGGAATACTTATATGCTGACGATAAAGACAATTTCATAAAACATTTATTAACCATAGATATCTGGGGTGGTGCTGGTGCAGCTTGGGAAGTGTGTGGTTTTCCAACAAGACAACTTGAAAAAGAATTTCAAACTCATTTCATTAACCTTGTAGAGCAAATGAGGCAAACTGGAATTAAAAATGGTAAAGCAGATAGTGTAGCAAATTTTTTTAGAAAAAACATTGCGAATAATAACTAAATACTAAGTCACTTTCTGTTAACATCTAGATTAAACAGAGTCTATTCAAAACTCATTTTCTTTTTACGTTTTTTTCCTTGACGAAAAAAAGTAACAAAAAAAGTCAAGGCGAAAAGCCATATCCATTTTTTCTTCGCTCAAAGAACCTTCGCAGTGCCACCAGAAAAATCTGTATATCGCTCCTTTTCGCAAAAACCTACCTCACCATTACCAACGTATGAGTTATTTTTCAATATTTTTAATAGACTGTAGTTGCTCTAAAAAGCCTTCTATGACTACATATACATCTTTTAATTCTTGTTCAGTAATGCAGTATGGTGGGATTAAATATAAAATGTTTCCAAGTGGTCTAACAATAATATGTCGCTTTAAAAAATAAGTCGCAATACTTTCAGAAGCTTTATTTAGGTAATGCGTATGTTCTTCTGTATTTATTTCCAACGCTAAAATAGTGCCTTTAGCTCTGCAATCTTTTAAAACTTTATGACTTTTATGTTTCAAAACAAAATCATGATTCGATTGTGTAATCATCAATATTTGTTCAATCGTTTCTTCTTTCTCCATCAAATCTAAACTTGCTAACCCCGCCGAACAGGCTGTAGCATTAGCTGTATAGCTATGTCCATGAAAAAAAGTTTTTGTTTTATCTTCACTTAAATAAGCATCATAAATGAATTGAGCACAACTCGTTACACCAAGCGGCATATAACCGCCTGTTAATCCTTTTGATAAACAAATAATATCGGGTTGCTGAGTTAAATACTCACTAGCAAAAAAACGGCCTGTTCTTCCAAAGCCTGTCATTACTTCATCGGCAATGCAAATAACCTGATGTTTTTTACAAATTGAGATTAATTCATCTAAGTATTTAGCGTCATACATCAACATACCAGCTGCACCTTGAACTAAGGGTTCAAAAATAAAACCAGCTATATCTTTATGATTTGTAAACCAAATTTCTAAGGTATCCTTCAAATCATCAATATTATCAGCATTTGGCAATGGTATATGAATGACATCAAATAACAAATTTTCGAAAGCATTATTAAATACATTACGTGCACCAACACTCATGCTCCCAAATGTATCGCCGTGATAGGCATTTTCGAAGGCTATGAATTTCTTTTTAGTAATACCTTGATTATGAAAATACTGAAGTGTCATTTTTAAAGCGACTTCAACAGCCGTAGAACCATTATCCGAATAAAAAATTTTAGATTGATTATTTGGCAAATGCCAGATTAGCCTTTCTGCTAAGGTAACCGCAGGTGTGTGTGTAAATCCACTAAAAATAGCATGTTCCAACGTGTGTAATTGTTCGCTTACTTTTTGAGAAATATACGGATTGCAATGTCCGTGTAAATTAACCCACCACGATGAAATGCCATCTAATAGCTTATTTCCATCAACATCATAAAAATAAGCCCCTTCGCCTTTTACTATATGAATAGCATCATCGGCATTGTTTAAATGTGTAAATGGATGCCAAACGAATTGCTTATCTTTTTGAATAATACTGGACATAATTGCTAATTAAAGTGTGAGTGAAATTATTGTTTTTTAAGGACTAATTAAAACAAATATTATGAACCTAATATATATTCGTTCAAAAAAAATTTCTTTTGCTTAACCAAAAGAAACAAAAGTCAAGGCGAAAAGCCATATCCATTTTTTCTTCACACAAAATCTTCGCAATACACCAGAAAAATATGTATATCGCTCCTTTTCGCCAAAACCAGACGCACCATTACCAACGCATGATAATTTTGCTAATAAAAAACATTAATCTTTTTAAAGGATTCTTAAAAAAATCTATCAGTAAATAAATTGAATATCTATAAATATGTTTATTTTATTGATATTTCAAATCTATAAGCAAATCCAATTTAAAACAAAAACACCTATCAGGCTTATAGCCCAATAGGTGTTTCAAATTAAATATAGGAAGTACTATCTATTTATTAATGATGAGTTTTTGAGTTAATTGTTTTCCGCCATCAAACTTACAAGTTACAAAATACAACCCACTTACTAAATGACTAGTATTGATAGGATATACATCAGAACTGACATTTGTAAATTTATCCGCATACACTTGTTTACCTGTAATATCAGTAATCACATAGCTTACATCTTGCTTAGTTGACATATCTAATAACAGATTAACGGCATCTGAAGATGGATTTGGAAATAACTGAAAGTTAACCGTTGGTTCAGAAATTTCATTTACACTTAATGCGTAACCCACAGTAAAACGTTCGATGATTTGACACCCAAAATCACCATTAAATGTTTTGTATGTAGCTGCGGAAGTAGCGGAACTGAATCTTAATGTTCCATTTCCTGGATTAACAGGATAATTAGGATATACCCACCAAGATATACCATCACAACCATCATCGTCTGCAATAAATGTATAACAACCATTTGGAAGCGTTAGTGTATCTCTAAACACTTTACTATTTAAGTTATTTACCCTACTCGCAACTACTGTTCCTGATTGATCAATGATTTTCCAATGCGCTTCATTAAACCCAGGATTTATAGGGCTTGTAGCTGCATTGGTACTGAAAAACACCACAAATTTACTTGGATATGATTTTACTGGTTTGATCGCAGATTGATATATATCGTTGAATGGGTTTTGATCACCAACAACTCCATTTACTTTAGCAATTGATACTGAAAATTTACTTGAATTATTTCCATTAAACATAGCAATGCTTGAACCTAAATCAACAATCGTATCTTTTAAAAACGGTAGATTTCCTGTCCACGTGTAAGTTTGTACAGCGCCTCCCACCAAATTATAATTAAACACCACAGAAGTAACAGCAGTTGTTCCTACATTTTTAATTTTCACTTTAGGATTTGAACACACATTATTTGAACGAAAATAATTTGGATCATCTGTTGGCGCTATAATATCTTCGATAGCAACATCCACTGAATAATTTGGCGCAGAATAATTTATTAATTGTGATACAACATTAAAGCCTCCT
>JANYGR010000381.1 GCA_025359355.1 Bacteroidota bacterium
CATCGAAACATAAATAATGAACTCTTCCGCTCATTTAGCAGATAGAAAATATATTATCAGTGGCTTCTTTATAGTTGTTGTTATTATTTACATTTCTCGTTTATTTTATTTACAAATTGTAGACGATCAATATAAATTAGACGCTCGTAACAATGCCTTTCGTTACCGAACGGAATACCCCGTGCGTGGCTATATCTATGACAGAAACGGCAAATTAATGGTGTATAACGAACAATCGTATGATTTATTAGTAACTCCAAAAATGGCTAAAGGCTGTGATACCATTGCTCTTTGTAAAGTATTAGAAATTACCCGCGAAGATTTTATTCGACGCATGAAGAAGGCATCGCAAGCTCCAAACTCCCCAAGAAAAGAAAGTATCTTCGAAAAACAACTCTCACCTAAAGTATACGCCGCCTTACAAGAAAAGTTATACCGGTTCAAAGGTTTCGATTTACAAGCACGAACGGTAAGGAAATATCCACGACCTGTTGCAGCTCAATTATTAGGATATGTTGGTGAGGTAAGCAAAGATAAAGCGGCTAAAGACCCTTATTATAGGGAAGGCGATTACATTGGAATTAGCGGTATTGAACGTTCCTATGAAGAAGAATTGCGTGGAAAAAAAGGAACTCAAATTGTGATGGTGGACGTGCATAACAAAACCAAAGGACGTTATATGAATGGAATTTACGACACCTTAGCCATTCCCGGTAAAGCACTCTTTAGTAGCATTGACATAGAATTACAAGAGTATGGTGAAAAATTATTAAAAGGAAAACGAGGTGCTATTGTTGCCATTGATCCTCAAACAGGAGAGATTATCTGCTTAATTTCAGCACCAGGTTACGATCCCAATTTATTAGTTGGAGGAAAAGAACGCTCCCGAAATTTCACTAAATTATATTACGACAGCCTTAATTTACCTTTATTTAATAGGGCTTTACAAGCCATGTATCCTCCAGGCTCTACGTTTAAATTAATTGATGCGTTAATTGCTCAACAAGACAATTTAATTTCTCGCTCTACGGTGTTCCCTTGTCATGGAGGTTATCCACCAATGGGAGGGCATCCAAAATGCCACTCGCATCCAGCTACTGATTTGCCAGGTTCTATTGCAACCTCTTGTAATTCCTACTACAGCTATGTATTTAGAGAAATTACGGATCAAAAAAAATACCCGAAGTTCGAAGATGGTTATAACCATTGGCGTGACGCCGTTCGTTCTTTTGGACCAAATACTAAGTTAGGAACTGATTTACCATTTGACAAACCCGGTAACGTTCCTTCAGTGGAATATTATAACAAGGTATTCGGAAAAAACCATTGGCGTAGCAATACCGTTGTATCCCTTGGTATTGGGCAAGCAGAGTTAACCCTAGTTCCTTTGCAAATGGCTAATGTTGTGGCTTCCATCGCTAATAGAGGCTTTTATTATACACCACATTGTATCAAAGGAGTTGGCTTAGAAAAAAAGGTAGATAAAAAATACAAAGAAAAACATTATACCTATGTGCAAAATCAAGTAGCTTATGATAATGTGCATGATGGGATGCAAAAATGTTTTGATGCAGGTACTGCTACTGCATCTAAAATACCAGGCATCGTCGCTTGTGGAAAAACAGGTACTGCTGAAAACCCACATGGCGACTCGCATGCTGTATTTTTATGTTTTGCGCCACGTTATAATCCTAAAATAGCCATAGTATGTTTAGTTGAAAACGCTGGTTTTGGTGGCACTTGGAGTGCACCTATTGTGAGTTTAATGGTGGAAAAATATTTAACAGGAAAAATAACTCGCCCTGATCTGGAAAAACGACTTATAGAAGCAGATTTAATTAATCGTAAAAATTTATTGGGCTCAGGCCACCATTAACATATCGTGAGAAAACAAGAACATAGTTTATTTTATGGTATCGATCGTGTAACGGTTATTACTTATGCAGTGCTTGTTTTAATGGGCTGGCTTAATATATACGCTGCCGTGTATAATGAAGATCATCAAAACATTTTTGATACCACTCAAAAATATGGTAAGCAATTGATTTGGATCAGTAGCGCCGCTTTTATAGCTATTTTAATTTTGATTATAGACGCAGGGTTCTATACCATTTTTGCTTATTTCTTTTATGGCTTTATGTTACTGGCTTGCATCGCTGTTCCTTATTTGGGACGCGAAGTTAAAGGTAGTCGTTCATGGTTTCGATTTGGTGATTTTGGAATTCAACCCGCGGAGTTTATGAAATTTGCTACCAATTTAGCAATTGCCAAATTTTTAAGTAACGAAAATATTGAAGTAGAAACGAACCGAAGGAACCGTTTTTCCGATCTCTTAAAAAATTATAAGAATACCATCATTGCTGCCCTAATGCTTGGCATTCCTTTACTCATCATTAAATTACTACAAGATGAAACTGGCTTAGCTATCGTCTTTATAGCCTTTATCATTGTATTATACAGAGAAGGGTTATCCGTTAACTTCTTGATCTTTGGATTATTTTCCGCACTCCTATTTGTTTTATCCTTAGTTCTTGCTTCTCAAACCTTAATCATCACCTTAGCTGTTATTGCATTACTGTCTTTCTTATTTATTAAACGGAGTATTAAACATTTAATTATTGTTAGTGTAATATTTGCGTCAGCGAGTGGTGTTGTACTTGGCACTAACTATGTTTACAATCACTTAGAAGATCATCAACGTGTGCGTATTGATGTATTATTAGGGCGTGGTACAGTCGATTTAAAAAAAGAAGGTTATAACGTCAATCAAGCAAAAATAGCGATTGGTTCGGGTGGCTTCTTCGGGAAAGGCTATTTGCAAGGTACTCAAACCAAATATGATTTTGTACCTGAACAAGATACCGACTTTATTTTTTGTACGGTAGGTGAAGAATGGGGATTCTTAGGCACATCAACTGTTATTTTGTTAGAATTATTTTTAATAATCAGAGTTATATTTATGGCGGAACGCCAACGCTCTGATTTTAGCCGTATATATGGCTATGGAGTTGCTTCTGTCTTATTTTTTCACTTAGCGGTTAATGTTGGCATGACTATTGGGCTAATGCCGGTGATTGGTATTCCATTGCCTTTCTTTAGTTATGGAGGCTCATCGCTGTGGTCATTTACCATTTTATTATTTATCTTTATTAAATTGGATGCTAATAGATTGGTAATTTTAAGATAAGATTAATTGAAAAAATATAAAAGGTATGGACTCTTTAATTCAAAAAATAAACGACATTTTAGCGAAAGAAAATTATACGTTCAAGCAATTAGCGGACTATTTGGGATTAACGGAACAACAATTAGAATCTGGTTTAATTCATAAAACCCTTGAAATTCGTCACTTAGAAGATATATCCAAAAATTTAAGAGTACCTCTATACAGTATTTTTAGAGAAGCAGGTACTAAAATTGATTATGCAGAAAAGCCTTATTTTACCAATAAACTATGGAATGATGGCGAAGAATCTTCTCCACAAAAATTAATGGAAGAAATAGAAATGCTGAAAAAAGCATTGACTCATAAAGAGAGCGTTTTAAATAAAAAATTGAAATAAGGTATTCCTAATAATTTAGTAGATAAAAAAGACTTATCAAGAAGATTTAAATTGTAGTCAAACATTATACTAAACCATTAGCGGACGGAAAGATATAAAAAAAGCAATAAAATCCTCCATAAGCATTGATTTTATTGCACTTTCATTTTTTATAAAATGGTCAGCCCCCCTCAAAAATTAACTGGTGTTGAAAAGTAAAGATTCTTGAGTATTGT
>JANYGR010000557.1 GCA_025359355.1 Bacteroidota bacterium
TTTTGTGCAGGTCCCATTAAATCTAATTCACCTTTCATGGCACGTTTCAAAATCATATCAACAATTAACATACGATTGATTTCGTTTGTTCCTTCAAAAATACGATTGATACGAGAATCTCGGTAAGCTCTATCCATAGGCGCTTCAGCGCTATATCCCATACCACCATAAATTTGTACACCTTCATCAGAAACATAATCTAACGTTTCTGAACCATGTACTTTTAAAATGGCAGCTTCAACGGCAAATTGTTCAATTCCTTTTAGTTTTGCTTTTCCTTCTTCCATCCCACCAACAATTAAAGCTTCGATGGCATCTTCAATATTTTGAGATGCACGATATGTTGCACTTTCGGAAGCAAAAATACGAACAGCTTGTTCCGCTAATTTATAACGTATTGCTCCGTATTTAGAAATTGGTCTTTCAAATTGAATACGCTCATTAGCATATTGTATGGATGCTGTGCTAATGCGTTTGCTACCGCCAATTGCAGCGCCAGCTAATTTTACACGTCCAATATTTAAAATATTAACGGCGATTTTAAATCCGTTTTCTCTGTCAGATAATAAATTTTCTACAGGAACTTTACAGTCATTAAAAAACACTTGACGCGTTGAACTTCCTTTGATTCCCATTTTATGTTCTTCTGGGTTTAAAGAAATTCCACCGAATGATTTTTCTACAATAAACGCTGATAAATTTTTATCATCATCAATTTTAGCAAAAACGGTAAATACATCTGCAAAACCACCATTGGTAATCCACATTTTTTGACCGTTCAATATATAATGTTTTCCATCGGCTGTTAATTTAGCGGTTGTTTTTCCGCTATTAGCGTCAGAACCACTGCTAGGCTCTGTTAAGCAATAACAAGCTTTCCATTCGCCAGAAGCTAATTTAGGAATGTATTTCTTTTTTTGTTCTTCATTACCATAATATAAAATTGGTAATGTTCCAATACCTGTATGTGCTGATAAAGCAACAGCAAACGAGTGACCAGCACCAAGAGCTTCTGTTGTTAACATCGAGGTTACAAAATCTGCACCCATACCTCCTAATGCTTCAGGTACCGAAACACCTAATAAACCTAATGCTCCAGCCTTTTCCATTAATGATGGCATTAAACCTTCTTCTTGTGAATCAATGCGATCTAATATTGGAGAAATCTCTTGATCGATAAAATCATCGCAGGTTTGTTTCATCATTAATTGTTCTTCGTTCCATTGTTCAGGGATGAAGATGTCTTGGGCGTTAGTTTCTTTAATTAAGAATTCACCACCTTTTGTTTTTGTTGTTACTGTTGTTGACATAATTATGAATTTTAAATATTAATTTTTAATTGATTATAATAACTCGAAAACGCCTGCTGCTCCGTGTCCTGTACCAATACACATAGTTACAACGCCATATTTTTTCTTTTGGCGACGTAGTTCACTAAATAATTGTACAGATAATTTTGCGCCACTGCATCCAAGAGGATGACCTAAAGCAATAGCCCCACCATTTACATTTACTTTATCAGGGTTTAACTCAAGTTTACGAACAACAGCTAATGATTGCGAAGCGAAGGCTTCGTTTAATTCAAATAAATCAATATCGCTAATTTTTAAACCTGCTTGTTCAACTGCTTTTGGAATAGCTGCAATTGGCCCAATACCCATAATTCGAGGAGGAACACCCGCAACACCGTAAGACACTAAACGTGCAATAGGTGTTAAATTATGTTCTTTCATAAATTTTTCGCTACATACCATCACAAAAGCAGCACCATCACTTGTTTGTGAAGAGTTACCTGCAGTTACACTTCCGCCGTTTGCAAATACTGGTTTTAATTTAGCAAGTGCTTCAATGGATGTATCTCCACGTGGACCTTCATCTGTATCAACAATGAAGTCTCTTGTTTTACGTTTTTGATTTTCATCTAAATACGTTTCGCTCACTTTTATAGGAACAATTTCATCTTTAAATTTCCCTGCTTTAATAGCAGCGATTGCTTTTTGATGAGAGTTGTATGCAAACACATCTTGATCTTCGCGCGATACATTAAATTCTTTAGCAACGGCTTCAGCTGTTAATCCCATTCCCCAGTACCAATCAGCGTGCTCTTTAGCAATTGTTGGATTAGGAACTACTCGCCATCCACCCATAGGAATTAAGCTCATGCTTTCTGAACCACCAGCAATAATACAATCTGCATAACCCGAATGAATTTTAGCAGAGGCTATTGAAATTGTTTCTAAACCAGATGCGCAGTAACGATTTACGGTCATACCTGAAACTTTATCTGTATTTAATGCTAATAAAGAAATAAATCGTCCAACGTTTAATCCTTGTTCTGATTCAGGCATGGCATTTCCAACCATCACATCATCAATACGTGTATGATCTATTTGTGGCATCGAAGCCATTAAATGTTTAATAACATCAGCTGCTAAATCATCTGGACGAGTAAAGCGGAAACCTCCACGAGTTGCTTTACCTACAGCACTTCTAAAACCTGCTACTATATATGCGTTCATGTTTTTTGTTTTTAAATATGATTAATTTCTTAAAATTTTTCCACCGTTAATAATACTGTGTAAACGTTCCATTGTTTTTTTCTCAGCACATAATTGAACAAATGCTTCGCGCTCTAAGTCCAGTAAATACTGCTCAGAAACTAACGTTGGTTGAGATAAATTTCCACCAGCAATAACATAACCTAATTTTTCTGATATTTTTAAATCATGTTCGCTCATGTAATTACCGCTATACATAGAGTTAGCACCAACATACACAAGTCCTAATGCTGTATTACCTAATACTTTAATATCTTTTCGTAATACTGGTTTTTGATATCCTTCATCAGCCATTAATAAACATTCAGCTTTTGCTTCTGCTAATTGACGAGCACGTGATACAACTACTTTGTCAATGCCTTTGCGGAAGATGCCTAAATCAAAGGCTTCGTATGCAGATGTTGAAACTTTAGCTTGACCAATAGTTAAGAATTTATCACGGAATGTATTTAATTCTACATCACCTTCTTTTAAAGAATCTGATAATCGAACCGCGAATTCTTTAGTACCGCCACCACCAGGGATAACGCCTACACCAAATTCAACTAAGCCTATATACGTTTCTGCATGAGCAACTACTTTATCCGCATGTAAACAAATTTCGCAACCACCACCAAGGGTTAAGTTGTGAGGAGCTGCAACCACTGGTATAGATGAATAACGGATGCGCATGGTTGTGTTTTGAAATTGACGAACTGCCATATTTAATTCGTCCCATTCTTGTTCTGCGGCTAACATAAAGATTAACCCTACGTTAGCACCAGCAGAGAAATTAGCACCTTCGTTACTAATTACTAATCCTTTGTAATCTTTTTCGGCAATGTCAATTGCTTTATTGATACCTGCTAATATTTCGCTACCAATGGTATTCATCTTTGTGTGGAACTCTGCATTTAGAATACCATCGCCTAAATCAGTAATAGTAACACCTGCATTTTTCCATATTGTTTTTGTTGAACGAATATTATCTAAAGAAATAAATTGTTCGGTACCTGGAATTGTTTTGTATGTTTTAGAAGCAACATCATAAAACTGACGAGCACCATTTTCTACTTTATAAAATGTTTGGTTTCCTGCCTTTAAAAAATCATATACCCAAGCAGCTGGTTTGTTATCAGAGCTTTCCATTAATTTAACAGCAGCTTCAACACCGATGGCATCCCAATATTCATACGGACCTAAATCCCAGCCAAATCCAGCTCTTAAAGCATCGTCTATTTTATACAACTCATCTGCTATTTCAGGAATACGGTTAGATACGTATTGAAATAAACCTGCAAATGTTGCACGATAAAAATCTCCTGCTTTATCTTTTCCACTTACTAAAACTTTTACGCGCTCTTTTAAGTTGTCGATAGGTTTCGTTAATTCAAGCGTTGCAAACTTTACTTTTTGTGATGGTTTGTATTCTAGTGTTTTTAAATCCAACACTAATATTTCTGTTTTGCCTTCTTTGTTTTTTGTTTTCTTGTAAAAGCCTTGTGCAGTCTTATCTCCAAGCCATTTGTTTTCGGCCATTTTTTTTAAATATTCTGGCAACGCAAATAAAGCACTGGCTTCATCATTCGGGCAATTCGCTTTTAATCCATTAGCTACATTAATAAGAGTATCTAAACCAACAACATCACCTGTTCGGAAAGTCGCAGATTTAGGACGACCTAACACTGGACCTGTTAATTTATCAACTTCTTCAACAGTTAATCCCATTTTTTCAACGGTATGTAATAATGCCATAATACCATACACGCCAACTCGGTTAGCAATGAAGGCAGGAGTATCTTTACATAACACGGTTGTTTTTCCTAAAAACTTTTCGCCGTATTCCATCAAAAACGAAACAACCTCAGGATTCGTGTGAGGTGTTGGAATAATTTCTAATAATTTTAAATAACGTGGAGGATTGAAAAAGTGTGTGCCACAGAAA
>JANYGR010000482.1 GCA_025359355.1 Bacteroidota bacterium
AGTAGATCCTGAATTATTAAAAACCTTTGAAAAGCTTGGTATTTCTTTAGAAGAACAAAAACGCTTAAGTGGTGTGCAAAGCAATATTGCTGTTGACATTGTATTTGATAGTGTTTCGGTAAAAACAACCTTTAAAGAAACGCTAGCAGAAAAAGGAATCATTTTTTGTTCATTTAGTGAAGCGGTGCAAGACCATCCTGAATTAGTAAAAAAATACATGGGCATGGCAGTGCCTCCAACAGATAATTTTTATGCGGCTTTAAACTCTGCGGTATTTACAGATGGATCCTTTTGTTACATTCCAAAAGGCGTTCGCTCGCCTATGGAGCTATCAACGTATTTCCGTATAAACGCTAGTGGTACTGGTCAATTTGAAAGAACACTCATTATTGCAGATGAAGATTCTTATGTGTCGTATCTAGAAGGCTGTACAGCCCCTCAACGTGACGAAAATCAATTACACGCTGCTGTCGTAGAAATCATTACTCATAAAAATGCGGAAGTAAAATATAGTACCGTACAAAACTGGTATCCTGGCGATAAAGAAGGCAAAGGCGGTATCTTTAATTTTGTGACCAAGCGTGGGATTTGTTTGGAAGATAATTCTAAAATTAGTTGGACACAAGTAGAAACGGGCTCTGCTGTTACTTGGAAATATCCTTCTGTTATTTTAAAAGGAAATAATTCTGTTGGCGAATTTTATAGCGTGGCTGTTACAAATAATTATCAGCAAGCTGATACTGGAACCAAAATGATTCATATTGGTAAGAACACACGTTCAACCATTATATCAAAAGGAATTTCAGCCGGCTTTAGTAATAACAGTTACAGAGGATTAGTACAAATTAAAAAAGGCGCTAGCAATGCTCGTAATTTTTCGCAGTGCGATAGCTTGTTAATGGGCGACAAATGCGGTGCTCACACGTTCCCTTACATTGAAATAAAAGATAAATCAGCTATAGTAGAACACGAAGCAACTACCAGTAAAATTGGTGAAGATCAATTATTTTATTGCAAGCAACGTGGTATTGACAATGAAAAAGCAATTGGCTTAATCGTAAATGGATACTGCAAAGAAGTATTAAATAAATTACCAATGGAGTTTGCTGTTGAAGCACAAAAATTATTAGCAATTAGTTTAGAAGGAAGCGTGGGATAGAAATTACAAATTAGCAGATTACAGATTAACAAATTAAAAGAATAGGTTTAAAGAGTATGGCGACGATTGAAAAATTTGAAGAGTTGGAGGTTTGGAAAACAAGTATAAACTTATGCGCTGATATTTATAAACTGACAAATACAGAATTGTTTGCTAAAGATTACGGATTAAAAGATCAAATAAGAAGAGCGTCGGTGTCAGTACCATCTAACATATCAGAAGGTTATGAGAGAGATAGTAAAAAACAATTTTTGTATTTTTTAGTAATTGCTAAAGGAAGTTGTGGAGAATTAAGAACGCAATTAAAAATAGCGCAACTATTAAATTATTTAAATGAAGAAGAGTATATAAAAATTAACGAAAAAGCATTATCAACTAGTAAACAATTAGCAGGATTTATAAAATATTTAAAACAATACGAACCAAAGGAATAATTACAAATTAGCAGATTTACAACACAGTCAAATCTGTGATTTTTTAATCTGAAACTTGTAATTTTTCAAATCTGTAATCTATGATATCAATTAAAAATTTACACGCGTCAATTGGCGATAAAGAAATATTAAGAGGAATAAATTTAGAAGTTAAAGCTGGTGAAGTTCATGCGATCATGGGGCCTAATGGTTCTGGAAAGTCAACATTATCAAGTGTTTTAGCGGGTCGTGAAGATTATGATGTAACAGAAGGCGAAGTGACCTTTAATGGAAAAAATTTATTAGAATTATCTCCAGAAGACAGAGCTCGTGAAGGATTGTTTTTAGCGTTTCAATATCCTGTTGAAATTCCAGGAGTAAGTAATGTTAATTTTTTACGCACTGCTGTAAACGAAATCAGAAAATACCATGGTCAGGAAGAAATGCCAGCAAAAGATTTTTTAGCCTTAGTTAAAGAAAAATCTAAACTAGTGGAGTTAGATGCTAAACTAGCAAGCCGTAGTGTAAACGAAGGATTTAGCGGTGGTGAAAAAAAACGTAACGAGATTTTTCAAATGGCAATGTTAAACCCTAAGCTAGCCATCTTAGATGAAACGGATAGTGGCTTAGATATTGATGCCTTACGTATTGTAGCAACAGGTGTCAACAAATTAAAATCAAAAGATAACGCAACCATTGTGATTACTCACTACCAACGTTTATTAGATTATATCGTTCCTGACTTTGTGCATATTTTGTACAAAGGTCGTATTGTGAAAAGTGGCGGAAAAGAATTAGCTCTTGAAATGGAAGCTAAAGGTTATGATGAAATTAAAAAAGAATTTGAAATAGCAGATTAATATGTCGTTAGTAGTAGATAATAAAAGCGCTGTAACACAAAACTTGCTAGAGCAATTACAAAAAAATTCTAGTAAAATTGCGTTCATGCCTGATACAGAAATCATTTCTGCTATTCGGCATTTAGAAGAAAAAGGTATTCCAAATAATAAGCACGAAGATTATAAATATTGTAATCTTGAAGCGGTTCTTCGCAAAGAATTTAAGTCGGTTGAACAATCCTTTAATGAATTAACAAACGCAGACATTGCTTCCCTTAAATTAGATGAAGCAATTAATTTAGTTGTTGTTAATGGCAATTATAATGAAGCCTTAAGCGAAAAAATGATTGTGAAAGGTTTAACAGTTAAATCTTTAAATGAATTATCGTCTTCCGAAAAAACGTTATTATGTTCTCAAGCAAAATCAGATACAGATGCGTTAATTGCTTTAAACACGGCCTTTACGAGTAATGGTTTGTTTTTAGAAATAGAAAAAGGAAATGTTATTCCTATGCCTCTTCATATAATTTATGTGAATAGTAGTAACAGTCATTCTGTTATCAATACACGCAACTTTATCCATGTACAAGCAAATGCAGAAGTAACAATTGTAGAAAGCTTTCACAATATTGGAACAGCCAAAGTGTTCTCTAATTTTGTGAGTGAAAAATTAGTGGATGAAAATGCAAAACTAACTTGCCATACGTTTCAAAATGAGGGTACATTATCTTATTCAGTAAATACCAATCAGGTTAAAGTAAATAAACATTCTAACTACAGCAACACTACAACAACTTTAAGTGGTGAATTGGTGCGTAATAATCACAATGTAGTTTTAGCAGGCTCTAATTGCGAAGCGCACTTAAACGGTTTGTTTATTGCAACAGGAACGCAACAAATAGATAATCACACTTTAATTGATCATCAAATGCCCCATTGCGAAAGCAACGAGTTATATAAGGGCATTGCAAAAGATAAATCAACAGGAACGTTTAATGGAAAAATATTTGTTCGTAAAGACGCGCAAAAAACAAACGCCTATCAAAGCAGTAAAAATATTTTGATGAGTGATGATGCAACGATCAATACTAAACCACAATTAGAAATTTATGCAGATGATGTAAAATGTTCGCACGGAACATCGACTGGTAAAATTGATACAGAAGCTTTATTTTATTTAAAGGCGCGTGGTATTGGAGAAGAAAGCGCTCGTAAATTATTGCTACAAGCCTTTGCGCAAGAGTTAATTAACAAAATTGAAATCCCTTCTTTACACGAACACGCATTACATTTATTTGAAAAAGCACTTTAATTAATTTGTCACATTGAGCACGTGACTTCGAGCTGTCACACTGAGCGAAGTCGAAGTGCAAGCGAAGAAAAACAAAATAATATGTTAGATATAACTAAAATACGTAAAGATTTTCCTATTCTATCAAGAACAGTAAACGGAAAACCCTTAGTGTATTTTGATAATGGTGCTACTGCTCATAAACCGCAATCTGTTATTGATGCGATCTCACATTATTATTCATATCAAAATTCAAACATACATCGTGGCGTTCATACTTTAAGTAGAGAAATTACTATTGCTTATGAAGAAGCCCGTAAAACCATACAATTACACCTTAATGTCAAACAAGCAAGTGAAATAATTTTCACTAGAGGAACAACAGAATCTATTAATTTAGTAGCACATTGTTTTGGTAATTTAGCCATTACTGAAGGTGATGAAATTATTATTACGCAAATGGAACATCATAGTAATATTGTTCCGTGGCAACTATTGTGTGAAGAAAAAAAAGCCATTTTAAAATACATTCCTATCAATCAAGCGGGAGAATTACTATTAGAAGAACTTCCTAAATTAATTACATCAAAAACTAAACTGGTTGCTTTAACTCATATTTCTAATACGTTAGGAACCATCAATCCTGTAAAGGACATGATCAAAACGATTCGCTCTCTTTCTAAAGCAGCGGTATTAATAGATGGAGCTCAAGCGGTTCCTCATTTAAAACCTGATGTGCAAGATTTAGATTGTGATTTTTATGTATTTAGTGGTCATAAATTATTTGGGCCGACGGGTGTTGGTGTATTATATGCTAAAGAAGAATGGCTAAATAAATTCGGGCCATACCAAACTGGCGGTGGAACAATCAAAACGGTGACTCTTAAAAAAACAGAATTTGCTGATGCGCCTTTAAAGTTTGAAGCGGGCACGCCACACATTGAAGGTGGTATTGGTTTAGCAGCAGCAATTGATTATATAACTCAATTAGGTTTTGAAAACATTCAAAAACACGAAGATGATTTATTGCAATACACTACCAAACAATTACAAGCCATTGAAAATTTGGTAATATATGGTAACGCCAAAAACAAAACCTCTGTCATTTCATTTAACGTTGGATCTATTCATCCGTTTGATATTGGAACTCTGTTAGATAAATATGGTGTAGCAATTCGCTCTGGACATCACTGTACACAGCCTTTGTGGCAATTTTATAATATCCCTGGAACAATCCGAGCTTCCTTTGCTTTTTACAATACATTTGAAGAAGTCGATATTTTTATAGAGGCTCTTAAAAAATCAATTAGGTTGTTGAGTTAACTACTTATAGTTCATCGGTATTTTTTATAGAATATTTTTTATAAACTAACGCATGCATTAGTAATGGAGTGGGTAGTTTTGGCGATTTGCTTAGTACTCATTTATACCGAAATGTAATATTATGAAAACATGAATAAAAGAAGCGATATAAATATTATTCTAATGGCACCGCGAGGACTCTTCGGGTGAAGAGGGCTGAAAGCAATAACAGTTTAGTAAACTTTTATAGTGAAAAAGCTGGAACATAGGTAGATTGGATATGACACTTCGCCTTGACTTTAGTTTTTAGTTAAAGAAAAAATAAAAGATTTTTTATATGAGCCCCATTTATCTTCATTTTAACCAAACTTAACAATTCATAACGGTTACAAAATTATAAGAGTTGGTATCAATACTAAAACCAACCTCCATGAAAAACTCAGCTAAAAATTTCTTAAAACTTTCAGGTATTGTTTTAAGCACAACCTTTATTTTAATTTCTTGTAGCGCATCGCGAGAGGAAAAAGCCAACCAAGAAGCTTACGCCAGAGCAAGTAACGATTCTATTTCAACAACAGAACAACCTTCTACTCAAAAAGAAGCAGTCTCTCCAAACTCCCCAAAAAAGGATAGTTTAAGGGCTTTTGTTCGTAAAGCCGATTTATATTTTAAAGTGAAAGATGTCAAAACTGCCACCTTTGATATTGAGCGCATCGTTAACGAACACCAAGGTTATGTAACAACTTCTGACTTACAAAGCACCATTAATTATAAAAATGATATTCGTATTAGCAACGATAGTATGCGTGAAATAAAAAACTATACAGTGCATAGTGATATTACCATTCGCATACCCAACGATGAGCTAAACAAAACATTGAGCGAAATAGCTGTATTAATAGATTATTTAGACCATCGTGTTGTAAAGGCAGATGATGTTACCAAACAATTATCGGCAGCAGATTTATGGCAACAACGTTTTGCTAATCATCAAAAACGCTTAGAAAAAGCCATTGATGAAAAAGGCAAAAAATTAAATACAACGGTTGATGCCGAAGATAATTTATATGCCAAACAAGCAACAACGGATGATGTGAAATTAAGTGCTCAAGAACTTAAACATGATATTGCCTACAGCACTGTTGCTATTAGCATTTATCAGAAAGAAACAACCAAAAGTGAAACGTATGCGTATGCTGCGCCGATTGAGCCTTACCAACCTAATTTTGGATCTCAGTTACTAACCGCTTTAACTGATGGCGGTGCGGTTTTCGGAGCAATATTATTATTCTTTATCAAGTTATGGCCAATAGCCTTGTTAATACTGGCCACAGTGGCTGTCTTCAAATTTATATATAAACGAAAATGGTTTGTTCAATAAAACCAACGTGTTCGAGAGCTGTATGAAATCATACAGCTCTTTTATTTTCTTTTTATTGAATAAAAAATTAGTCAAAAACATGTCGAAAAAGAGACGCGTATTTCTTTCGATTTTCTTTCAAAAGGGCTATTTTGCTCAAAAAAATGTTGCTATATTTACTTTTTCTTAAAAACCTATGCAACGCGTTACCTTAAAAGATAAAACTTTTGTTCCTTATATCACTTCTGATAAAATTTTAGCAAGTGTAAAAGTAATGGCGCAAAAAATTAATGCAGATTTATCAGATGATATGCCATTATTTTTAGTGGTTCTCAACGGATCCTTTATGTTTGCTGCCGACTTATTAAAAGAAGTAACGATTCCTTGCGAAATTTGTTTCATTAAACTGGCTTCATACCACGGCACAAGCAGTACTGGCACTGTTACCGAAATGATTGGTTTAACCGAAGAAATAAAAGGACGTACTGTTGTTGTTGTAGAAGATATAGTTGATACAGGCATTACACTTGAGAAATTAGTGACGCTTTTAACTAAAAAAGAAGTGAAGCAAATTAAAGTAGCCTCTTTTTTATTGAAGCCAGAGGCTTACACTAAAACACTTAAAATTGATTATGTAGGTATGGAAATTCCAAATGAATTTGTAGTAGGCTATGGCTTAGATTACGATGGGCTGGGTAGAAACATGAAAGATATTTTTGTACTTGATAAAAAATAAAGCATAAATAGTAATATAAAATAGTACTCGTAATTTATAACTTATAATTCATAACTAATGACTAACATGTTAAACATCGTTTTATTTGGCCCTCCAGGTGCAGGCAAGGGGACACAGTCTCAAAAATTAATTGAAAAATATGGTTTAACCCATTTATCAACTGGTGACATTTTACGTAGCGAAATCGCTCGTGGTACTGCCTTAGGAATGGAAGCCAAACAATTAATGGATAAAGGTGATTTAGTAGGTGATGATATTGTGATTGGAATGATAGAAGCAAAGATTGATACTGAACCACATGCCAAAGGTTTTATATTTGATGGCTTCCCTCGTACACAGGCTCAAGCTGTGGCTTTAGACGATCTGTTACAAAAAAAAGGAACTGCTATCAGTGCCATGTTAGCACTTGAAGTTGATAATGAAGAGTTAATTAAACGCTTGTTATTACGCGGGAAAGAATCAGGAAGACCAGATGATCAAAATGAAGAAATCATTAGAAATCGTGTCAACGAATACAATAACAAAACATTGCCTCTTAAAAAATATTATTCGGAACAA
>JANYGR010000489.1 GCA_025359355.1 Bacteroidota bacterium
GTTAAAGAAATATCAAAACCAACTTTTTTAATTTCTAATTCTCTCCAAGGTGTATTATCAGAAATGATTACGGGACGACCTTGCAAAAAGGTTTCTACAATGACGTGTCCGAAATTTTCGGTTTGAGTAGGTAATAATAAAGCGTGATAAGCACTGAGTGTTTTACCTATTTCAGTTGGTTGTAAAATACCTTTGTAGGTACAGATAATATTTGCAGGTAATGTTTTAATTTTTGCTTCACATAAGTTCCAATAATCGGTATCCTCTTTAGGGCCGTATATATCAAAGGTTATAGGGTATTTAGTAATACCTTTTAATACATCAATGGCAACATCTAAATTTTTGATACCCAAAATTCTTGCAATGAAACATACGTTTAATTCGCCTGATTTTTTCTCAATGAAAGTAATGGCATCAGGTGTATGAGGTAAATTAGTAATCTCTGTTAATTTAATAGAAGAGCCAATATGTTTTTTTATATCTAATGTTTCTTGAGGAGATGTAGATTGCCAATGTACATTTTTAAATAAACCGAATACTTTGCTATAAATAAAAAATAATTTCTTTTTAAGGGGTTTCACTAATAAGGCACTATTACCGAACATTCCGCGAGGCGCTAAAATTATTGGTGTTTTAATTCTACCTTGTTGTTTCCACTTTAATGGATTGATGGCAAAATGTTTTGAAAATAAACTGTTCAAATAAATACCGTCATGCGGCGTTGTTTGAATTAAATTTAAAACAAATTCAGGCGTTAAATTATTTTGACTAATATAAAAAACCGATCGACCTTCAAAGTTAGTCCAGCAATTAGAAATAATTGTTTTATAAGATTCGTTCGCTTTAAAATCTCTATCCGTTGTAATAATTTTAAAATTAAACTCAGCTTCTAAATGCTTGGTTAGCGTGGAAATCGACTGGATAGGCCCGCCCGCTAGGCAACCTGGCAAAAACCAATCGCTTAAAATTAATATGGTTTTTTTAGCACTCAATATGATGTGTGTTTATCCAATTATTTAAAACAACCAAGTGCCAAACTCTGCTCCATGTTATTTTTGGATCGTTATTTAAAAAGCGATTCCAAATAATTAAAACAGCTTCTCTATTTACAAAAGAACGCTTCGAAAACTGTATGATATTATCTTCACAAAATTCTCTTAAGTCGCCTTTTAGCCATTCTTTCCAAGGCAAGGTAAATCCCATTTTCGGACGATTAACAATTTCATTTGGTAATAAATCACCTAAAGAATCTATTAATAATTTTTTAGGAGTATGAGGAAATTTGTATTCATCTTTTACACCCAATACAAACTCAACTAATTGATAATCTAAAAAAGGTACGCGTACTTCTAATGCTACTGCCATGCTCATTTGATCGGCATCTCGCAATAATATATTTTGCATGTATGTTTCAATTTCATATAGTGATACTCTACTTAGTGTATGTTGTTTATCGGTAGTGCTATTTTTTATGAGATTGAAAATAAAATTAGAATCGTTGTATTTGTTTTTTAGTAATGATTGATAGTCGGATTGATTAAATAATTTACGATTAATGGGATAAGCTTGATGTCCGTTAATGCTATTTAACGCTAGTATTTCAGATGTTTTGTCGCCTTGCACCGATTTCTTTTTTGCACTAATCAATTTCCCAATCAATCCCTTCGCTGGTATAACATTGAGCCATGCTTTTTTTTCGAGTTCGTAAAAACGTTTAAAAATATCATAACCCGCAAAAAGCTCATCACCTCCTAAGCCAGAAAGAGCCATGGTGATTCCCGCTTGTTTAGTGGCTTTTGAAACGATATAGCTATTTGGACCATCCCCACTAGGATGATCAATGGCCGCGAGAGCTTCTGGTAATTGATTTAAAAAATCGGTTGGTGTTAATTTAATTTCGTGATGTTGTGTATTAAATTTTTGTGAAATTTGTTTGGCGTATTTGGCTTCAGAAAATTCACCTTCATCAAAACTTACATTAAAGGTTTGTATTTTCTCTGTTGATACTTTGCTCATTAAACCTACTATCGCACTACTATCAATGCCGCCTGATAAAAAAGCACCAAACGGAACGTCAGCAACCAAGCGTCTTTCGACAGATGCGGTTAATAATTCATTGACTTTATCGCAAGTTTCTTTATAAGATAAATCTTGTTTAGTCTTTGTATAATCATTGATATTCCAATAATTAAGAATGCTGAATGTTGAATGTTGAATGTTGAATTCGATGAAGTGTCCTGGCATTAATACCTTCACGTCTTGCAACATCGTGTTAGGAGCATGCACCGTTGAATATTGTATGTATTCCGCAACAGCTGACGGATTAATTTTTTTATCAATGATGCCCGAATAAATGAGCGCTCTTATTTCTGATGCAAAAACCAGAGTATTGTTTTTGTATTGATAATAGAGGGGTTTCACACCTAAGCGATCTCGACCAATTAATAATTTTTGTTCAACGGTATCCCAAATAGCAAAGGCAAACATACCATTGAAACGTTTCATACAGTTATTGCCCCAACGGAGGTATGATGCTAAAATAACTTCGGTATCAGTATTTGTTTTAAAAATATAGGGGATGTTTTTTGAACCGTGTTCTACACGTTGTAATTCAAATTTTAAATCTTTATAATTATATAATTCGCCGTTATAAACTAAGATATAACGCCCATCTTGTGATATGAAAGGTTGATTACCTGCTTCAGATAAATCTATAATAGACAAGCGGCGATGCCCAAAAAAACAATGTTCATCATTCCATAAGCCTTGTGAGTTTGGTCCGCGATGCGCAATGGCATCAGTCATTTTTTGTATAGCAGTTTGGTAAACGCTTGTGTTTATACTATTACCAACAATACCTGTTATGCCACACATATCAAATTATAATCCTATAGAAGTTAAATATTTTTTGTCAGAGATCATGCGCTTAATGCCTTCTTCAATAGATATTAAATCTCTCTTTAATATCTCTTTCATTTTGCTGTTGTCTGGCTGACGACGAGTCATATCACCTTCTTTCAATGGTGGTAAATGAACGATGTTAGATTTACTATTCGTTAACTTAATTACTAATCGAGCGAGTTCTAATACGGTCATTAATTTATCACTGCCAATATTGATTACATCGTTTTCTAGTAAATTATCCTTCATGATTTTTACACAAGTATCTACTGTGTCGTCAACATAAGTAAAGGTGCGGGTTTGAGAGCCATCTCCATAAATGGTAATGTCTTGGTGTTTAAGCGCTAAAGCAATAAAACGAGATACCACAAAATCAGTACTTTGATTAGGTCCGTATGTATTAAAGAATCTAAAAATAGTATAAGCTAAGCCAAACTCTTGTTGGTAGCTTCTAAAAAAACATTCACCAACATTTTTCACAACAGCATAAGGGACACGTGAGTTAAGAGGGGTGCGGTGTTCGTGTTGTGGCAATTCTACAGGTTCGCCATATACTTCTGATGATGACGAAAAAAAGACTTGTTTAACAGAGGAGTTTTTAGATAAATTCAACACATGCTTTATGCCAGAGATATCATCTAAAACGCTTACCGGATTTTCTTGTGTGCGTAAAACGCCTACTACGGCTGCAAAATGATACACATAGTCGAAGCTATAGGACAACATAATAGACGAAATTTCGCGATAATTGTTTACATCTGCTTTTATAAATTTCCAATTGGTTAATGTATTACTTGGTAATTTGGATAGAAAGCCTGTAGATAAATTATCTACTACAACTACAAAATTTGTATTGTCTTGTATTAATTTTTCTACTAATGCACCACCAACATTTCCTGCGCCACCTGTTACTAAAATTTTAGCCATAAACGATTAATTACTTAGCGAATATACAGTTTTTCTGATAAAAAATTGATTTATCAGGCTTTAAAAACTGGAACTGTGTTTAAAAAAATATGTACTTTTAAACCATGAATATAGAACTCTTTTTAGCCGAAACCATTTCTACACAAGTAAATCAGTTGTTTGATTTAACGACTGTTCCAACAGATATTATTCTTCAAAAAACAAAAAAAGAATTTGAAGGTGATTATACCTTGGTGACTTTCCCGTTTATTAAAGCGGCTAAATTAACCCCAGAAAAAACAGGCGAACTGATTGGAGATGCTATTTTGAAAGCAAATCCCGTTATTACTAAATTCAATATTGTTAAAGGTTTTTTGAATGTTTCTTTAGCTAATACATTTTGGGTATCCGAGTTTAAGAGTATAGCTGGCACTAAAGATTACGGTGTAAAGCAAGCATTAAGCAGTGGTAAACAAATTATGTTGGAATACTCGTCTCCCAATACCAACAAGCCTTTACACTTAGGTCATATTCGTAATAATTTATTAGGGTATTCAGTTGCTTCTATTTTAAAAACGCAAGGACACGATGTTGTTAAAGTAAATATAATTAATGACAGAGGTATACATATTTGTAAAAGTATGTTAGCATGGCAATTGTTCGGTAATGGCGAAACACCCCAATCATCAGGATTAAAAGGCGATCACTTAGTTGGAAAATATTATGTAGAGTTTGATAAAGCGTATAAAAAAGAAATTCAAACATTAATAGAAACTGGTAAAACAAAAGAGGAAGCTGAAAAACAAGCGCCTTTAATTATACAAGCTCAAGAGATGTTATTGAAATGGGAAGCCAACGATACTAAAACGATTGATCTTTGGAAAACCATGAATGGCTGGGTTTACGAAGGATTTGATGTAACGTACAAAATGTTAGGCGTTGATTTTGATAAATTATATTATGAAAGCAATACCTATATTTTAGGAAAGTCAGTTGTTCAGGAAGGCTTAATAAAAGGTGTTTTCTACAAAAAAGATAATGGAAGTATTTGCATTGATTTAACAAACGAAGGCTTAGATGAAAAAGTGGTATTACGTAGTGATGGCACCTCAGTTTATATTACTCAGGATTTAGGTACTGCCATTGAGCGTTTCAAGGAGTTTCCAAAACTCAGTCAAATGATATATACGGTTGGTAACGAACAAGATTACCACTTTAAAGTATTATTTAAGATCCTTGAAAAACTAGGCTATGCTTGGGCTAAGGAGTGCTTTCATTTGTCTTATGGCATGGTAGAATTACCTGAAGGAAAGATGAAAAGTAGAGAAGGTACAGTAGTTGATGCCGATGAGATGATACATGAAATGGTACAAACAGCAAGGAAAACAACTGAAGAATTGGGAAAAGTAGATGGGTTTTCAGAACACGAACTTCAAGATTTATATATGACTATAGGCATGGGCGCGTTAAAATATTTTATTTTAAAAGTGGATCCTAAAAAGAAAATGTTGTTTGATCCTAAGGAAAGTATTGATTTTAATGGGCACACAGGACCTTTTATTCAATACTCTCACGCACGTATTCAATCTATTTTAAGAAAATCCGGAATTGATATTTCAGCAATTTCAATAAATGATGATATTGAATTACACGATAAAGAAAAAGAATTGATTAAACATCAATACGATTTCGTGAAAGCATTAGAAGAGTCTGCAACTACTTTAAATCCGGCTATTGTGGCTAATTATATTTACGACTTAACAAAAGTATTTAATCAGTTTTATAATGAATGTCCTATTTTAAAAGAAGAAAATGTTGCTATTAAAAATTTCAGAATCATGTTGATTGTAACAACATCTTCTATTATTAAAAACGGAATGTTGTGCTTAGGGATTGATGTACCAGATAGAATGTAGGAAAGAGGGACTGAAGGGAGAGAAGAGACAGGAGGGATTGGAAAGACAAGGAGGGCAGAGAGAGGATGACTCTATTTGATAAAAATTAGTTGAGCTTTTAATAATATGAATATAGTACGATTTCATTGAACACTAATTAAATTACAATGTCATTAAAACATCCCGCATTAATAAAATTGCTACAAATGGCATATTCAGCCGAAAAAGCAGCTGCCTATGCATATCAAGGACATGCGAATTGTGTAAAAAAAGACGAAGAAAAAAAAGCAATTAAGCAAATTGAAATAGATGAATGGAATCATCGTGCGGAGGTATTAAGTGTGATGAAAGAGTATGGTATTCCTATTTCAAAATATTATGAATTTCGTTTTGAAATTATTGGAAAAATCATCTGTTACAGTTGTTATGTAATTGGTTGGTTTATGCCTTTTTATTTTGCTGGTCGCTTGGAAAGTGGCAATGTATGCGAGTATTTTCATATCAAACATTATTTTAATGAATTAGGAGTTACAAAACATAATCAATTGTTTTACGATATGGGTATTAAAGAGAAAGAACATGAAGTTTATTTTTACGAACAAATAAAGAACCATCGGTTGCTTCCTTTTTTTGAAAAAATATTTTCGTGGGGAGCTATCAAAAGTTTAAATGATATTGATTTGAAAAAAAACATACCAGTAAGTGATGCAAATTTGTATTGCAAAAACAAATCATACAATTCAACATCAAATACTTAAATCAATTGACTTACTTAGATTATAACGCCACCACGCCGCTTGATGAGCGTGTTTTAGCAGAGATGCTTCCTTATTTTACCACACATTTTGGAAATGCTTCAAGTAGCACGCATGCCTTTGGTTGGTATGCCAATGGCGCTATAGATAAAGCTCGGGGGCAAGTTGCTAATTTTATTGGTGCAGAAACTTCTGAAATTATTTTTACCTCAGGAGCAACCGAATCTATCAATATGGCTCTGAAAGGCGCTTTCGAAGCTTATCATACAAAAGGAAATCATATAATAACCTGCAAAACAGAACATAAAGCTGTATTAGATACTTGTGCATATTTGGAAGAAAAAGGAGCCGCCATTACTTACTTAAATGTAGATAGAGAAGGTCGTATTGATTTGGATGAACTTAACAATAGCTTTACAGATAAGACGATATTGGTTTGCATCATGGCGGCTAATAACGAAACTGGCGTTTTACAAGATGTAGAAAAAATAGCTCAAATCACACATCAGCACGAAGCTTTGTTTATGAGTGATACAACCCAATTAGCAGGCAAATTACCCATAGATGTTAATGAAATGGGAGTTGATATGTGTTGCATATCCGCACACAAACTATACGGACCAAAAGGAGTAGGCGCATTGTATGTGAGAAGAAAAAATCCACGTGTTAATTTGATTCCTTTGTTTCATGGCGGCCAACACGAATTTGGTAAACGCAGCGGAACCTTAAATGTTACTGGTATTGTGGGCTTGGGTAAGGCTTGCGAAATTTCAGCCCAAGAATTTTGGGATACGAATATGCATATTTCCAAAGTTCGTGGTTTTTTAGAACATCAATTATTAGAAATCCCCGAACTGCTTATTAATGGCTCAACACGACACCGTTTATATAATACATCGAATTTGTATTTCCCACTTTTGAAAGATGGAAGCACGGTTTTTTCTCATATTAAAACAAAATATGCGGTTTCTTTAGGCTCCGCTTGTACATCAGCTAATGCCGAACCGTCACATGTATTAATGGCGATGGGATTAAGTAAAGCAGAATCAGAAAACTGCATTCGATTTTCGTTTGGAAAACAAAATTCAATAGAGGAGATGCAAGTCTTAGCTACTATGATTTTAGGCTTATATAATCTGAAGCTGGCCACTAAATCTCTTTAAAACCTATGATTTTTAACATTAAATATGTATATTATTGATAATCAGAAAATTATATTTTTTGACAATTATACGTTTTAAGCTTATCTTTGTATTAAAGTATTAGTATTAAATTAACACAAACACAATGAGTACTCATTCAATTAGATTTAACAATGCAAATCGTTCCTTTTATTTAACAGCTAAAAAAAGAGTAGACGAATATTTTAAAGAAAACAATATTTCAAGATACGGAAATTCTCAAATGGTTATCAAATCCATTTTCATGTTTACCCTGTACTTCACACCTTTTATCCTTCTTATATTAAATGTTTTTGATGGTTTTTTGGTTCAAGCTATCTTATGGTCAATTGCAGGTTTAGGAATGAGTGGTATTGGTTTATCTATTATGCATGATGCCAACCATGGCGCTTATGCGCGCAATGCTAAGTTAAATGCGTTAATGTGTCGTAGTATGAATTTTGTTGGAGGTTACTCTCTTAACTGGCAACTACAACATAATACCTTGCACCACACTTATACAAATATCCACGAGCACGATGAAGACATTGCTCCTCCAGGATTTTTACGTTTTGAACCACATGCTGAATTGAAAAAAATTCACCGCTTTCAGTTTTTATATGCTTGGTTTTTTTATGGTATGATGACAATGATGTGGGCTACTACTAAGGATTTCATGCAATTAGCACGTTACAATAAAATGGGTTTACTAGCCATTAAAAAAACAACTTTCAAAAAAGAGTTGTACTTATTAATCTTAAACAAAATTTTTTATTTGAGCTATAGTTTAGGCTTGCCAATTTTATTAATTCACCAGCCTTGGTATTTTGTGGTTACGGGTTGGTTAATTATGCATTTTACATGTGGGTTAATATTAGCCTTAATATTTCAACCAGCTCACGTCGTTGATTTAACAGAGTTTCCTTTGCCAGATGCTACTGGTAATATGCAAGATGATTGGGCAGCTCATCAATTGAAAACGACCACTAATTTTGCTACTAAAAGTTGGGCTTTTTCATGGTTTGTTGGCGGATTAAATTTTCAAGTAGAACATCATTTATTTCCAAATATCTGCCATGTACACTATAAAAAATTAGCACCAATTATTAAACAAACTGCACAAGAGTTTAATTTACCGTATTATTCTAAAAAGACTTTTGTAGGTGCTGTAGCCGCACATGCTAAGTTGCTTTATATGTTGGGTAAGCCGCCAGTGGCTGTTGCGTAAGGCTTTTGCCGATTGATTTTAAATCAATGAATTTTTATTTTATAAGAAAGACGAATTTCATTAGTAAAATTTTTATTTTACTTCCTATACTGATAACATCTTGTGTAAATTCTAAAAACGCTAGATATTTTAAGCCCGTTGATTCAACGGAATTATCATATGTTCCTATGAATCAAAGAGAATATCAAATGTATCCTAAATTCGCTTATTTAGAAAAAGGCATCAGAGATTCTCTATCAAATTACGTTGGCGAATTTATAGTACAGGCTTATGATAATGCAAATGAACAATATTTTTTTAGTGGGATTCTATTGCCTTTATTTCCTGTGTTTTTTATGAATAATCAAAATAATAAAATTGAAGATAAACATCAAGTACTTGGACTTGGATTGAATTTTTATGATAGTTGCCAAATTTTCAATAATCTTAATAAATACTCGTTTTTAATTCAAATTAATGGAGATGAAAAAAACAATATTTACTGTGATAAATATGGATTTTATAAAAATAAAAAAGATTGCGGTTTAAAAATAGTAGATGAAAGTAAGACAATGTATAGTGTAACATATTTTTTTAAATCAAAATTATCTATTAGACGTATTAAAAGCATAAAGCTAATACCCACTGATGATGAGGCTAAGCAAATAATTAAACCTATAAAATTTAAAAAAAGGAGAAAATTTTATTTTGAATATTTTTTCGGTTTTCATTGACGAATTGAACTATTAATTGGGTGAATGGTAAAATCTAATTACTATTTCACTCTCTCCACTAAAAAGTCATAGGTCAGTTTTTTTTCATAAAACTCAAATAGCATTTTATTATTTTTAGTGATGAGTGTTGCTGGTATGGCGCCACTCCATTGCTCTGAAATTTTATTAATAAAATCGTTACCGTTTATTTCATCTAATAAAATGACTTCGCAGCTGTATTTATTTTTTTGTAAAAATGGTTTTACGCGTGGTGTTAATTCTTCTTTAAAATCCATACTTACTAAAATCACTTTTACTTTTTTTGATTTATAATCTATATGTAATTTCTCAAACTCTGGAAGTTCAGCTACACAAGGCTTACACCAAGTTGCCCAAAAATTAACTACATACGTTGTGTCGCTCGTATTATGTATGCGTTTCAGTAAATTGTCAATTTTATATACTGCAACTTGTTGCGCATTGAGCATAGCATTAGTAAGCACAAAAGCAGTAAAAAAGTAATTACGGATGTTTTTCTTTGTAAACATATTCTTCTAATAAAAGTTTAATGTCTGTCATCAATCGAGATACTTCTGCGGTATCTGTGCCATCGTAAAAGCCACGCAAATGCCTTTCTTTATCAACTAATGCAAAGTTTTGAGTATGTATAAAATCATCTGCATCACCATTTCCTGTTTCATTGTTCAATAAATAACCAGTGCGAGCCATATCATATAACTGTTTTTTTTCGCCTGTTATAAATAACCATTTGTTGTTTGTAACGCCATGTAACTTGGCGTACTGCATTAGTATTTCTATCGAATCTATTTCGGGTTCTACCGTGTGTGATAAGATTAACACAGAAGATTCGTTAGCAAATGTTTTATAAACTCGCTCTAATTGCGTACTCATTATTGGGCAAATCGATTGACAGGTAGTAAAGAAAAAATCAGTGACGTATATTTTACCTTTTACGGTTTCTTCGGTTACCTTTTCATTGTATTGATCTACG
>JANYGR010000499.1 GCA_025359355.1 Bacteroidota bacterium
AAGCAAGTCGTTTTCTTTTTAGTATTAGGAACCATGACGTTTTTATACGGTTGCAAAACTTGGGAACGTAACTGGGATTGGAAAAATGATATTACATTATTTTTAAAAGATGTAGAAATTATTCCTAACTCGGTACTCGTATTAGGTAATGCTGGTGCGCGTTATATTGATTTGGCTGATACTAAAACATTCGTTGAAAACCCTGCTGATACTAACTTAATTCAATTGAAAGAATTAAATCCACATCCTGTAGAACCTAATTATGGCACGATTGAAAAGTTAGGTCAAAAAGTAAAACCGATCATTGGATCAATTGAAGTATATCATGTGGATTCCGTTGATAAGGTTTCCTTCAATAAAAAACGTACTGCTTTCTTAGAAAAAGGATTAAAATATTTAAAGCATGCTGTTGAATTACATCCTCGTTACGTAAATGGATATTTAAACTTAGGTTTAGGTAGTTACAAATTAGGTCGTGATCGTGACGCCCTTTATTACTGGAAACATGCAGAACATCTGTATCCTAATAATCCGTATTTAAAAAATTATTACATTGTATTTTATAATGATTTATTGCAACGTGGTTTTAAAAAAGCACAGCGTGGACAAATAGATAGTGCTATTTATGAATTTAATAAAACCCTCATTTTAGATAAATTAAATCCTGAAGGGTTCTATCAATTAGGAGCAGCTTATTATCAAAAAGGAAATTATGCAAAAGCAAAATATTATTGGGAACAATGCATAAAAATAAATCCAAATTATACACAAGCTGTCAATGGTTTAAAAACCATTGTAACAGTAACGGTTCCTACTCAACCAGTTCCATCTCAGCCTGTTTCAATTAAACAATAGGTCTCTGAATTAAACTGTACAAAGGCTTCTTACTATAATGTAAGAAGCCTTTTTTATATCAACACTAATCCTCTTATTTACAATCACATAACATCCTATTAATAATTTATTGATACTATGGCACTATGTTTGACTTTTACTAAAGAAAAAAGGAGGAACCATGAATACGACACAGGCAATGATTATTTTAAATAATGGCATCAGAAAATACGGAACCATTATCAATGGCGAATTTGATGGCCGCATCAAATTTATACCAACTATAGATATTTTAGCATTAGAAGAAAGTCAAGTCAATCATTTAATAGAACACATTTCCATTGACAATATTTTTTCTATTGATACTTTTCTAAAATAAAAATTTTATTACAATCACTAAAAGCCTAATTTACAATGTAAATTAGGCTTTTTATTTTTAGGAACATACCTCATCCTAAAAAAACATAAACTCTAGGATTTTGATCATGTTATTTAAAAAAAACTGTGCTAAAAATCCCTTTAACGGTAGTGTGAGCCATAAAGATTTACTTAGTTTTATTCCTAATTAGAAACTTAATATTTAATTAAACTTAAAACAATTAACATGAAAAAAAATCTACTAATTATTGGGCTATCAGTATTAACTATTGCTGGTATTGCACAACCTACGCTAACATCAACCAATACTAATGGAGTTATTGGCGATCAATTTAATTTACAATCAGGATCTTGGATAAATCAAGGAGGTTCTGGAGCAAGCCAAACATGGAACTTTCTGGCTGTTACTGCTTCTACAGCGGCTGTTTCAGTTTCTTCTATTTCTACTGTTACTTCCGGAAATGCTATTAATTTTCCAAATGCTAACCAGCAATTAAACACTGGCGCAAATGCAGGAATGAGTAAAGTATCATCGACAACAAATCAAAATTATGGAATTGTATCCGGTACTGTAAACATTATATACTCTGACCCAGAAGACCAAATGAGATATCCTTTTTCAATGGGTAGTACATATTCCGACCCTTTTTATGCAACATTTAGCAGTGCTGGTTCTAATTATGTTAGAAAAGGAACTACAAGTTTAAATGCTGATGCTTATGGAACGTTACAATTGCCTGGCGGAACATACTCAAATGTATTACGAATTCATGTAACTCAAATTTATAGTGATTCCACAAATTTCGGAGGCACTTTCCCTTATGTCATAACATACAACAATGATATGTATATGTGGTATTTACCTAATAATCATCAACCTATTTTCAGTACTTATGCTATAGCTGTAAATGGAGGTACTCCTCAAAAAACTTCAAATACATTAGTTAACGCAACAAATGGCATTTCTGAAATTTCAACAAGTGTAAAATCTTTAAACTTTTATCCAAATCCAAATTCTGGTAATACGCTCAATTTAGATTTGAATTTAAACGACAATATAAAATATAACGTCATTATTACTGACAACTTAGGTAGAGAAATTTTAAAAACAGAATCTATTAATGGTTTCGCTGGATACAATTTCAATACAATTAACATATCTTCTCTTGAAAATGGAATTTATCATTTCGAAATTGTAAGCGAAAATTTAAAATTGGTTTCCAAAAAAATAATTATTCAAAAGTAATATACTCTCATTCATTACTAATGCCTCAGTTTACACTGGGGCATTTTTATTTTATCTTAAATCGAAGTCCAACGTATAACATGCGTCCGTAAATTGGCCCCCATACCATACTAGCATCAAAGTATTTGCTAAATGGTGCATCGCTAGCAACAATCGGATTTTGCTGCTTATAATCTAACGCGTTCTCTACGCCGACATACACATTACAATCAGCATTTTTAATTTTTGTAACATACGTTATTTGCGCAAGTACGTTATAAAAATTGGGCGAATAATTTGCGCGTTGATAATCTGATGGATTAGATGTTGTTTGAGGCAATCGTTTTTTTCCATTATACTGAAGCGTTGCATCAAATAACCAATGCTTACTTTTTGTTTCATAACTTATATTTACAAAGGCTCTATGCATGGATACAAGCGCTTTTTGAAGCAATCCTGTTTTATAAGTCATTTTAGTATCTACATACCTATACGCTGTTTTTATATTTAAACGTTTTCGAATTTCCCAACCAAATTCTACTTGAGCCGTATTTGAATATGAAATGCCTTTTAAATTATAAATAGAAACTTGTTGCGTTTGATTATCTAAATCAACTACCACTTGTTGTGTAAAACCAGTACGATAGGCATCAATTGTAAGGTATGCTTCACGGTAATTTAATGTCAATTTTTGTGTAAAGTTTAAGCCGTAATTCCAGCCTGTTTCAGGATTTAATCCATAAGGCATTGCTACATTACTAGATTCTATAATCCATGCACGAGATGTTGCCATTAAAGCTGA
>JANYGR010000527.1 GCA_025359355.1 Bacteroidota bacterium
AGAAGGCAATGAATTCATTGGTATCATTGCTTGTACAAGTATCGATGATTATATGAGTGGCGTTATTAAAATTCATGAACAAACACTTATTCAACGCGAAGAAAAATTAAAAGATTATTTAGAGGTTTGTGAATTTAATGCTGAACCTGTTTTGTTTTGCTATCCTAATGATACGGTTATTGATACTCTTTCTGATGAAATAGCTGCAACACAACCTAATTACGATTTTACAACAGCCGATAAAGTTCGTCATACGGTGTGGGTTGTCAATCAACAAAAAAATGTAAAATTATTGATGGAACGTTTTGCAGCAATTCCAAATATTTACATTGCTGATGGTCATCATCGCTCGGCATCTGCTGCACTTCTTGGTAAATTACGCAGAAGTACACGAAAATCATATACTGGCGAAGAAGCTTTTAATTATTTTTTAGGAATCTTTTTTCCTGAAACACATTTAAAAATTTACGATTACAACCGCATTTTACGAGATTTGAATGGACTTTCGGTAAACGAAATAAAACACAAATTACAAAATCACTTTACGATTACCGAAATAACAGCTAACGATTTTAAGCCTTCAAAAAAACATCAACTATCCATGTATGTGGAAAACAAATGGTACGCTTTAGATGCAAAAGAATCTATCTATAATCCTAAAGACCCTATTGATAGCCTCGATTCAGCCATATTAACAAAATACATTTTATCACCTATTTTTGACATAAGCGATTTAAGAACCGATAAACGTATTGCATTTGTGCCAGGCGTTCGTGGTAGTTCTGAATTAAAAAAACAGGTAGATGAAGGAAAAGCAGCAATCGCTTTTGGGCTATTTCCAGTAACTATGGAGCACTTAAAATGGATAGCTGACTCAAATAATATTATGCCACCAAAAACAACCTGGGTAGAACCAAAAATGAGAAGTGGCTTAATAATTTATAGCTTAGAAGAATAATTAACTATTCGGGTTTATAATCTGTTTGATGCGTGTCATTAGTTTTATATACGTCATCGATGTCGTCATCTTGTTCCTTTAACTCATAATGTTTCTCATTGTCAATATTGATGTTAACGATAACTGGAGGAGGAACAGTATTTGTGATCCAAACATTTTCATTACGATATACATAACAATTTCTCCAATTATCCCAATAAAAATTATATCGAGGAAAATAAACCCAACGACGGTTAAAGTTTCTCTTCATACCCCAATAAGGATGGTAAACAACTATTTTATTAGGACGATAAGCACTTCTAACAATAACTTTATTTGGATGACGATTATTTTGAATAACTACTCCTCCTCTATTTCGGTGATTTCCACCTTGCCCGCCACCACGACCTACATGCCCGCCTCCGTGACCACCTCCATGTTGCGCTAAGCTATCTAATGAGCTACATATTAACACTATTAAAATTAAAGCGAAACTCTTTTTTAAATTTTTCATGACGGTAATTTTTAAGATTTATAACTTCGACTATTATGAGATAGATAAGTTTAATACAGTAAAGATAATTCTTATAAAATTACTTACCAAATCTTACTTGTTCGATAAACCGTCCCTTTAAATAAGGCTACTATACAGGGATCCGATGCTTTATAAACTTTGACTGTATAAATCCCTATTTTATTAGAACAACTTTCTTCTATAGCTTCTGCTATAATGATGTCATGTTCTACTAAAGGCTTGATGTGAGAAATGGAAGTTTCTACGGATACAGATTTTTGTCCATGAGAATTGGAAGCAAAACCCAAAGCACTATCTGCAAATGAATAGGTAATGCCTCCATGCGCTGTTCCATGTCCATTAAGCATCTCCTTACGAACGGTCATTTGTAATTTACAGGAACCTTTTTTTATTTCTAAAATTTGCAATCCTAACCATTGACTAAAATAATCTTTAGCCATCATCGTATCCACTATGTCTTTAGGAGAGTGCATTACATGCGAGGCTTCCAAGGTGTTTCGATAGCATTATTATCGATCACTAATTTTCTTGACAATACAAATAAATAATCAGATAAGCGGTTTAAGTATTTATATGTTAATTCATTTATAGGATGCTCTTCATTTAAACGTAATACACATCTTTCGGCTCTGCGACAAACGCAACGTGCTATATGGCAAAAAGAAACGGTAGTATGCCCGCCTGGTAATACAAACGATTTCATTTCAGGCAAATACTCATTCATTGCATCAATTTCTTTTTCCAATAACTCAACGTCTGTTTCAGAAATTTGTGGAAGCGCCATTTTATTTTTCTCAGGATCAGCCGCTAATAGTGAACCAATCGTAAATAAACGATCTTGAATTTCAATTAAAACCGTTCGAGATTTTTCATCAATAGCCTGATCTCTAATTAAACCAACATAAGAATTTAATTCATCAACAGTTCCATAAGCTTCAATACGAATATCATATTTTGGTATACGAGTACCGCCTATTAACCCAGTTAATCCTTTATCTCCTGTTTTGGTGTAAATTTTAAAAGCCATTTTTAGTTTATTAAAACTTAATGCTCAAATTAATATTTGGCAAGATCGGTAATTGATTTACACGTTTGTTTTTGATACGATCGTAGTAAAAAATATTTTCGCGATTATATACATTCGTTGCCCCAATATTTACTTCAAAACGTGTATGTGTATTTATGTCATAAAACCATTTAATACTCACATCCATTCGGTGATAATCAGGCAAACGTTGCGAGTTATAATCGCCTGGTACATATCCCAAAGTAGCGTTACTACTAGTGTAATTAGATGTAAATTGATTATTAAAATCGATTTGCGGATAGTATCCTTGAGTTGGCGTGAAAGGAAAACCTGAACCAAAATTCCAACGAATACTGAAGTCTAAATTACGTTTTTTACCAAATGTGTACGTTCCAACTAAGTTTACATTATGTCTTCTATCATAAATTGGTGCATATTCAAATACATCTCCACTAACTGTATTCCCAGTGTATCTTTTATTAAATGTTAATGAGTAAACAGCCCAAAAATAGAATCGTTTTTTCTCAAATTTTGCCGTGAAATCTAAACCTGTAGCCTTACCGGTTTCCATGACAAATGTCTTTTTCTGAGCATCTGGTTTATCAGCATTTGCCGGAGTATCATCAAAAATTTTATTTTGATTAACAGCAGCCATTTGCGTAAAGTTTTTTTGATAACCTTCGATTTGAATTTCTAAATGTTTAAACAAATCGATTTCCATACCACCTACAACATGCCATGCTTTTTGAATAACGCTATTATTCGTATTTACAGTATTGTTATTTTGGTCTTTATAGGTTTGAGGTAATCCGTCGGGTCCGTTAATAAATCCATAAAATAAATTCACAACATCCTTGTTAGAGCTAGCACTCATTAAACTTTGACTATACATACCCGCAGCACCTTTAAAGCGAACAGCTTTCATAACATGATACACAGCATTTGTAAATCCACTTCTGTCTTTATCTTTAAATAACTGTCCAGGACTAAACTTAATACTCATACGCGGCTCAGGAGATAATTGTCCGAATGTGGCGTAATATTGTAAACGAAAACTAGGCTCAATTACAAAGAACTTCTTTTTCTCTAAAAAACGATATTTCATAAATCCAGCTATCTCCATAGAGTTTTTAGCGTAGCTTATTTGAGACAACAAAGGTGTTTGTATATCATACGTTGTGTTTGTTCCAACCAACTCAAAACCATATTTCAATTCGTTACGACCAAAATATTTTAAGAAATTAAACCCACCATTAAAACCTCCTACAGAGCTTGACTTTTTATCCGTTTCAGTGGCACCTTGAAAATTAATTTTATATTGAGAGTATGCGAAATTTCCTTCTACCAATAACGAAGAGTTTTGAGGAATTAAGATAAAATTACTACCAGCTCCATAAGAAGTCCATTTAAACGAAGCCAAGCCATCATAAACCACTTTATCATTAAAGTTATAACCAAATAAATTTACTTTACTACCGTTATTTCCATTAAATGATACCTTTCCATATAAATCAGTATAATAAAATGGTAAACCATCTTTATTTGCGTAAGGATATAATATTTTAGAGGTTTGAGGTAAATAAGATGTTTTTCCTGATAATAAGAAAGAAGAACTTCCTTTTCCATTTTCCTTTAATTTTTTCAATGGGCCCTCTAATGTTAATTTAGCCCCAAATGTAGATGCTGACACTTTTCCAGAAATACGTTTTTTATTACCATCACGTGTTGTAATGTCCATAATGGAAGACGTTCTTCCTCCATATTCTGCACCAAATCCAGCACTATAAACATCTGCACTACGCATAATATCATTATCAAATACGGAGAATAAACCGATAGAGTGAAAAGGATTATAAATCACCATTCCATCTAATAATACTTTATTTTGAATTGGTAAACCTCCTCTAATGTATAACTGTCCACCTTGATCTCCCGTAAATACAACACCTGGTAATACTTGCAAATACTGAGCTAAATCGGGCTCACCTACACTTGGTAATTTATTAATAGCAACTGGGTCAATTTTTTGTAAACCTACATTTGGATTTTCTACTTTTTCAGTTGTTTTAGCAGAAACCTCTACCTCCATAGTGGTTACACCGCCTTTGAAAGCATAGAATTTTTTACTCAAAATTTCACCTGCTTTAATGGTAATACTTTCTGAAATAGTATCAAATTCGAGATTAGTTACCATTAATGTATAAGACCCTGGTTTTACTTTATTAACAGAGAAAAAACCATTCATATCGGAAGATCCGCCAGTAGTGGTTCCCTTAAGGTATACGTTAGAAAAAGCAACTGGTTCCCCATTCTCTTTATTATATATAAAACCCCTAATAGTGGCAAATTGCGAAAAACCAAGTGTGGTTATTAAGATTAAGCAAAACGTATAAAGTATTTTAGTCATAAGTAATTTTTAGTGGGTCAAATTTAATAATTAAAGTGGTTAAAAAAAGGGATTATTTTGGGATGTAAATTAGCTTATAAATGGAGTCCTACTTGATTCCATTTAATAAAAAATGAATTAATAAAAGCTTTATTACCTAAAAAACCAACTCTTTCTTTTTAGTAGCGAAATAAAAACCAGCAATTACGCTAACTATCAATAAAATAGAGCCTAATAAAGCAATGGTATTTCCTGTTTTATAAGAACTAGGCTCAAATTTAAACTCTACTTTATGCTTTCCTGCTGGAATTTCCATACCTCGTAAAATATAATTAACACAGGTGTGAGGCGTTAAAGTACCATCTATATATGCATTCCAGCCTTTAGGGTAATATATTTCAGCAAATACAGCAAAGCCTTTGTCTTTACTATCAGATTCGTACACTAAATCATTTGCTTTGTATGATACCATTTTGATACTTCCACTTCTATCATAAGCATTTGCAATTGGAGTCAAGGCTTTGTTTTTTTCTTGAATAATGATGCCTGTCTTCGTGTTTACTTTGCTCAAACCTAGGATCTCTTCATCAGAATTTGCAACTGTTTTAACATCTCTGATAAACCAAGCATTTCCATTGGCCTGAGGGTTTGTAAAAGGAATTGGCTCCGACTTAGTAGGTAAAATAATGTATTTTGTATTTAACATATTTAATACGCCTAATTGAGAGGTTAATACATTGGTTAACGAATCGTTACCAGCAGCGGTTTGTATGCCGTTATAAAAAGATTGAATTTCGTTGTCTAATTGAAAATCGATGATCTCTTGATACTTTCTCAATTTAGCACCATGATAACCTCCAATAGATTTATGATAGTATGAAGTTGGTGCATCTTGAAATGGACTTGATGTTAAATTTAATACGCGATAATCTAAACTTTTGTCTAGCAAAATATGTTCGTCGGCAGCTGTTTTTGCTGGCGCATCATAAGGATTAGCTTTAGAGAAATTTTTCTCGTTCAAATATCGGCTAGCCACAGGCCATAAATCAGCTAAAATAAAAACCGCTAATACGACTAAGAACAATTCCAGTTTTAATTTTTTAGTCACGTATAAAAATAAAAAGATAGATGCTAAGCCTATAAAAATCAACGAACGACGAGCATCACTGGCTGCTATATATTCGCGGGCTATTGCCATGTTTTTAAATAAATCAGGAATCACTTGAGATATTTGAGCATTAGTAGCGCCTTGTTGTTTATACGCATTTACCAATTGAGCTTCTTCTCCATCTGGTATAAAAGAATTAGTGATTGACGGGATAAAGGCGCTAATAAAGCAAAAACCGCCAACCACAGCAATAGCAATGATTAATACTTTTTTTAATTCTAATTGTTTTTTAATAAATGGCAACGTAATTAATTGATTAGTTAAAGCAGTTGTTTTAATGAATTTATCTAACGCTAAAACTGCTAATAATGGGATTGTTAATTCGGCTATTACCAATATCATGGATACTGCTCTGAACTTATTGTACATAGGCACATAGTCCATAAACAGATTAGTTAAAGGCATGAAATGCTTGCCCCAAGCTAACATGACTGATAATAGAGTAGCAATAAATAACGGCCATTTTAAAGGATGATCGATAATTAATAAACCTAAAAAAGCCAATAACATCACGATAGAACCTATATAAACAGGGCCACTCGTAAAAGGTTGATCTCCAAAATAAGCCGAACTTTGAGCGACTTGTTCACGCATTTGTCCGTCCACTTTTTTCAACGCATCTTTATCCACATTTCCAATAGCACCTGAAGCACCTCCTTTAAAATTAGGAATCAACATCGTGAAAGTCTCGCCAACACCATAACTCCAGGCTGTTGCATAATCTTTATCTAAACCCGAGGTTTTATTTTCTGCATTACTTTTTTGATCAGCAGCAATCGTTAAATCTGATTTAGCACGAATGGTATAGTTACCATATTCATAAGTACATAATAAGCTTCCAGCGTTTGGCAAAAAACCAACAATGGTTGCTCCTATAAATAGCGCTACTCCTATAAAAAAAGGTTTTACATTTTTTTGTTTAAATGCCGAAATAAAATAACTCAACATTATTATACCAAACAACATAAAACCATAATATGAAATTTGAGGATGATTTGCATTCAATTCCATTGCCATAAATAAAGCGGTTACCGCAAATCCTAACCAATGTTTTCCTCGCATCAATAATATAATTCCTCCCAAAAGTGGCGCCAAATAGCCTATGGCATTCGCTTTTGAATTATGTCCTGCTTCGAGTATAATGAAAAAGTAGGAAGAAAACCCGTAAGCTAAAGCGCCTACTAAGGCTAACCATGGACTAATTTCTAAACATAATAATAAGATGAAAAAACCTGCAAAACACAAGAAAATATAACCGCTTGGGTGTGGCAAAAAACCATGAAAAACTTTATCTATAGATCCTAACCAATTGCCCGGATATGTAGTAGATACTTGATACGCTGGCATCCCTCCAAACATAGAATTTGTCCATAATGGCTCTTCTCCAGGATACGCTTTTCTGAAGTCCTTCACCTCTTGACTCATGGCTGCTGCTCTGGAAATATCGCTTTGTTCCAACGATTTACCTGAAAACAAAGGGCTAAATTGAACAATTGTAATAATAGCAAAAATGATAATGGCTACTAAATGAGGAAGGTATTTCTTGAAATTCATATCTGTTATTTTAAGCAAATATAACAAATGGTTTAATTTTAAGAAGCTTAAAAAAGCATTATTTATTCGTAATTTAGCACGCTTAATAATTTTATGAAAAAACTATTTTCGGTACTTAAATACACCAAAAATTATAAATCACAAACGCGATTGAATATTTTATTTAATATTCTATTCGCTGTATTTTCTATTTTTTCTATTTCCTTGTCTATTCCTTTTTTAAAATTAATTTTTGATAATGAGTCTACTGCCTTTTACAGAGATATAGTTGCCAAAGGCCTACCTGCTTTCTCCTATACTGGCAGTTATGCTAATAGCTGGGCGAACTTTAAAATGTCGGTAATTATCATTACTCAAGGAAAGCCACAGGCACTCATTATCATCTGTTTAGTTGTTTTTATTGCCACCTTATTCAAAAATTTATTTCGTTATATGGCTATGTATTTTTTAGCGCCCATCAGAAATGGTGTCGTTATGGATCTAAGAAATAAAATGATTAAAAAATCTTTAGAACTCCCCTTGTCTTATTTTAGCGAAGAACGTAAGGGTGATATGATGAGTCGCATGACCACAGACGTTATTGAAATAGAATGGTCTATTATGCAAACGTTAGAAAGTATTTTTAGAGAACCTGTTCTTATTATTATTTCATTAATTATGCTTATTGCACTTAGTCCATATTTAACCTTATATGTATTTTTGTTATTGCCTGTTGCTGCTGGAGTTGTAGCCATAGTAAGCAAAAGTTTAAAAAATCGTTCTACAAAAAGTAAAGAAGTATTTGCCCATTTATTTAATATTATGGAAGAAACTCTTGGCGCTCTTAAAATTATAAAAGCATTTACTGGCGAAAAAAGTGTTCAACAAAAATTTGAAAAAACAAACGAAGAGTATAACAGATTGTCTGTAAGTTTATACCGAAGAGCCGATTTAACATCACCTATTAGCGAAACAGTAGTACTTGGTGTTTTATTATTAATTTTATTTATTGGTGGCTGCATGGTTTTTAACGGCAATGGCGGTCTTTCTGGAGCTTCTTTTTTAGGCTACTTCGCTATTGCTTCTCAAATTGTACCTCCTATCAAACAATTAACCATATCCTATAACAACATTCAAAAAGGATTAGCATCCGAAGAACGCATCGAAAAAATATTACATGCCGAAAATACGATTATCAATGCTTCTGATGCAGCAATAATGGCACCATTTAAAACTTCCATACAATTTAACCATGTATCATTTTCATATAAAAAAGGAGATGAAGGGTATGTTTTAAAAAACATCAGCCTTGCTATCAATAAAGGAAAAACCATCGCTTTGGTAGGGCAAAGTGGTAGTGGGAAAACAACGTTGGCCGATATGATCCCTCGTTTTTATGATACAGATTTAGGCGAGATAACGATTGATGGGAAGTCAATTAAACACATTGATATTGAAAGTTTACGTAAACAAATTGGCGTTGTAACACAAGAAAGCGTACTGTTTAACGATACCATCGAAAATAATATCGCTTTTGGATTAGAACATATTGATCAATCTAAAATAATTGAAGCAGCCAAAATAGCCAATGCGCATGAGTTTATTTTGCAACAACCTAATGGCTACCAAACTAATATTGGCGATAGAGGTGGGAAATTAAGTGGTGGCCAGCGTCAACGAATTAGCATTGCGCGCGCTATTTTAAAGAATCCACCTATCTTAATTTTAGATGAAGCAACCAGCGCCTTAGATACCGAAAGCGAACGCTTAGTGCAAGATGCTTTAACTAATTTAATGAAAAACAGAACGAGCATTGTGATTGCACATCGCTTAAGCACCATTATTAATGCCGATGAAATTGTTGTTATTGATAAAGGAGTAATCGCTGAAAAAGGCTCGCACCAAGAGCTTTTGGACAAGAATGGTATTTATAAAAAATTATTTGAAATGCAGAATTTTAAGTAAGACATCTATTTCAAATGTTTCAAAAAATAAAAAAAATAGTCCTTAAAACACTTCTTGTTTTTTTAATACTCATCGCTGTGTTAAGTATCTATGTTTATTTTGCTATCAGAATAGAAGTTCCAACCATTGCTAATGATACTACTATCAATTGGAAACGAGAAACGATTAGTCCTCATTTTTATAAAGTCAATCACAATTGGATAAAACAAAATAAAGCAGGTTTATGGGAATTGTATGTAGAAGGAAATCCTTATGAACGTGGCATTGCCAATGGTATGCTTACAAAAGAATTACATGCGTTTCAGGAAGATGCTTTCATTCGTCAAATAAAAATATTAGTTCCTAATGATGCTTATTTAAATTTTCTAAAATATTTTGTAGCATATTTCAACAGGCATTTACCAGATCATATTATTCCAGAATACAAAGAAGAAATTTTAGGTATCTCAAAATTTGCCAGCGACAAATACGATTTCATTGCTCCTAAATACCATCGTATCCTCAATTACCATGGTGCACACGATATTGGCCATGCCGTACAAGATAAGAACATGGTAGTTGGTTGCACCTCATTTTCTGTATGGGATAAAAAAAGTGAAGATGGTAAATTATTAGTGGGGCGTAATTTTGATTTTTATGGTGGTGATGATTTTGCTAAAAATAAAATTGTTCAGTTTACCAATCCAACAACTGGTTATAAATTTGCAACCGTTACGTGGAGTGGATTTATTGGTGCTTGTAGTGGCATGAATGTAAAGGGCTTAACCGTTACTATTAATGCCGCCAAGAGTTCTATACCAACAGATGTGGCAACTCCCATTGCTTTATTGGCAAGAGAAATATTGCAATACGCCAAAAATATTGATGAGGCTGTTGCTATTGCAAAAAAACGAAAAGTATTTGTATCAGAAAGTATTTTAATAGGAAGTGCTGAAGATAATAAAACAGTTAGCATAGAGAAAGCTCCCGAAAAAATGGACGTTTACGAAGTTCCAAACTCCAATCAAATTATTTGTCCTAACCATTACCAAGGCACTGATTTTAAAAATGATTTACCAAACTTAACTAACATCATCGAAAGTTCATCGCTATATAGAAACGTTCGCTTAAAGCAATTGTTAGGCAATACAGAGGCAATCAATTATACACAAGCCGCTTCTATCTTACGTAATCAAAAAGGATTGAATGATGAAAATATAGGATTAACAAACGAAAAAAGTTTGAATCAATTAATTGCTCATCATGCAGTTATTTTTAAACCACAAGATAAACTCATGTGGGTAAGTAGTAATCCGTTTCAATGCGGTGAGTTTGTATGTTATAATTTAGACTCTGTATTTGCTAAAGCGAAACATATAAAAAGAGACATCGCTATTAATGAGCCTCAATTAACCATTTCAGAAGATCCATTTTTAAAAACACAAGGTTATAAAAATTTCATATTCTTTAAACAGCTAAAAAATTACATACAATTTATTACAAAAAAATCGCCTCGTAATACGTTAAGTCCGCAATTAGAAAATGCCTTTATACAATCCAATCACGAAAGTTATTTCATGTATCAATTGTTAGGCGATTACTATGTATCTCGTTCTAACAAAGAAAAAGCCATTGAATATTATAAGCTAGCGTTAACTAAAGTAATTGCAACGTTAAAAGAAGAAAAACAAATTAAAGAAAATTTAAAAAAATTAACCAACTAATTCAAATCATACACAATGGCAAGAATCATGGCAATAGATTATGGGAGTAAGCGCGTAGGCATTGCTGTTACTGATTCCTTACAAATTATTGCCTCTGGTTTAACAACAGTGCATAGTAAAGATTTGATACAGTACATCGAAGACTATTTAAAAAAAGAAGCTGTAGAATGCATCGTTGTTGGCGAGCCAAAAACTTTACAAAACGAAGCATCTGATAGCGCTCGTTACATTGATCCTTTCGTTACACATTTAACTCGGAAATTTCCTCAAATAAAAATTGCACGATATGATGAGCGTTTTACCTCAGCATTAGCGCATCAAACCATGCTAATGGGTGGATTAAAAAAGAAAGCACGTGCTAATAAAGATACCGTGGATATGGTAAGTGCTACGATTATCTTGCAAGACTATATGTCTTATATGGGGAAGTAATTTTGGTTTATTGATATTTTCGTTGATCTAAATAGTATTACAGAACATGCATATTGTGAGATTACAATTATATAGAGGTATGTTCGTTATAATCTAATTTTCAAATTATCTTTTCTCTATCAACTTTTTAAAATTAAAAAATATTCTATCCATTACTGATATGTTTTTAGTAATAATATCAGCTTTACCTTTCATTTGCTCTTTATATGAAAGTATTTTATTATAAGATGTCATAAGCCCATTTTTTAATTCGACATCAATAGCGTAAGTGTCTTTATTTGGGACTTCGGAAATATTAGTTACTATTCCTTGCAACATACCATTTTCATTATATGGATAGTTATCTAATTTGATATTTACATTTTGTCCGATAGATAACTTACCTGTATTCAAAATTGGTAAAATACATTTACCTATAAATTGTTGTTTTTGAGTAGGAATAACTGAAAATAGATCATCTCCAATTTTTATATTTTGATTAACAGTCCATATATTAAAAAATGAAATTTTCCCATTAATAGGGCTTTCTATTAAATACAGTTGTTTCCATTTATTAATTTCTGAAATTAATGATTTAAGGTTTTGCAGAAATTCATTTTTTATTTTAGATTGTTCTTGATAATCTTGAATTTGTAATTGAAGTATACTTTTTTCTATTGAATTTATTTGAATATAAGCATTGGATATGGTAATCTTTATTTGTTCGCTGCCACTTAGTGCTGACAAATATTCTTTTTTCTTATTTTCAAATTCGCGAGCTGAAATAGCCTTGCTA
>JANYGR010000562.1 GCA_025359355.1 Bacteroidota bacterium
TGCCTCCTGTAAACGCTAAGCATGGGAATTCTGGAACGTGTAAAAACCTTGTAAATTATCTCGAAAAGGAGAATAAAAACAAAGTTAGTGAAAGCCAAGAACTGTTTTTTAATCAAAATGATGAATTAATTGGTAAAACAAAAGCCGAGCGTATTATCGCCCACGACGTTACCACTCTAGGTAAAAAGGATGCTAAGTTTTACGAAGTCATTGTGAGTTTCAGTAAAGCGGAGTTGAAAGGTAGAACAGACCAGGACCTAAAAGATTACATCAAAAATAATTTCACTCAGGACTATGCTAAATCCGTTAATGGTAAGGATATTGACCCTAATAGTATCGTATTTGTAGCTAAATTAGAGAAAGAACGCAAGTATAAAGGTGTAGATAATGAGGTTTTAGAAGGTAATAAGAAAAAGGGTCAGTTAAAAGACGGTGATAATAGGCATATACATGTTATTGTAGCTCGTAAAACGTTGAATGGTAGGAAAATAAGCCCCCTTACCCATCATATTAATACAACCAAAGGTACTGTTAAAGGCGGTTTTAGTCAGAATGGATTAAAACAAAATATCGAGGATAGTTTTGATAAATCTTTCAAATACGAAAGGTCTATTGAAGAAAAATTTAGTTTTAATGCTTTAACAGAGGAACAGAAAAATGTCAAAAAACAAGAAGTTAAAACGGTAAAAATAGAGGAAAATAGACCATTTAGAGGGCTTTCACTTTAAATGTTATTTAACATTTAGTTTGTTTATTACAGAAAACACATCTTTTTTAAATTCTTCAAAAGTTCCAAGTGGCTTGAATGGCCCTTTTTAAGCTTCTTTAATTAGCGATATAAATTCACTTTGAGATAGTGGAGTTCCTTATCTAGTTACTTTACGTTTCATCAAGCCAATAAATATTAGGATATAGCAGGCATTAAATCGTTGTTTTCCTCTATTCTCAACATTCTTACGTCTTTAACGCAAGTTGAAAACCAAGGATACAATTTAGCAAGTTTTTGAATTGCTAAAACACATTTAACAGCATCTATGCTTGATTTACCAAAGTAAACACTACCTTGTTTCCATTCAAAATCGTTTGACTCCATAAACTTACGAATGTCTCCATAAGCATTAGGAACGCTGTTACCGTGGTAATTATCAGCCAAACAATTAGTATCTAAATCAAAAACAACTGCGTACATAGTACAAATGTAAGTATTTTATTAAGAAAAATTCCTAATGATTCTTTAACGATGTGAAAAAGCCATAATTTTTTGGTATTCAGCGATAGGCTTAGATTTTAGTAATAATTTTACCTTTTCGTTTTCAAGCTTATATTTAGGTCTTTCTTGAACAAGAGATTTATAAGGAATACCTAAGAACTTATGAAGATTAACAACCATTTTCATGCTCAATTCTTTAGTTCCATTGAATATTTCAGAGGCTCTATTTTCTCCGCCAAATAATGGAGCTATATCTTTTTGCTTTAAATTCATTTGCTCCATTCTAAATTTAATAGCCTCTAATGGGCTAGGATTAGGGAGATTAATGTTTTCTGTTTGATAAGTTTCAATAAGGAGTTTAAGTAGTTCTATTTTTTCAAGTTCTACTTCTGTATGTGTTTCTTTCGAAAACACAAGTGTATAAAGTTGCTCTTGAGCAACTTTATATTCTTGGCGATTTTTTAACACTTTAATCATTTTCATAACGCATTTGCGTCAATTTCGTCGTACTCCGCATGAGTTCCGAACCATTTTATATATATTACTTTTAACTTGTAGTTTATGTCAACTACCAGTCGAAATTTATTTCCACATACGTTGAAAATAACTCGACCACTCTTTAAAATACTAGCATTACCATATTTTGCTTTTAGCTCATTTGGGTTATTCCAGTCTTCACTCTCTACTTCATTTACCCATGATAATAGGTGTGGTTTAGGCTTTTTGTATAAAGGATTATTAATTAATTCCTCTACAACATCTTTGTTGATAATCTGCATTTGGTTGCAATGTTTTAATGGATGTTAACGATTTTCGCATATTAATGTATTTTAGGGTTTATGGTACTTGTACGCAAAGATATAAAAAAAGTTCCATTTTTGTGGAACTTTTTTTAAAAATGAATTTTATTTATCAAATCTTGTATAAAATGAATCCCGAAATAACCCAAATTTATAGTATCATAATTTCGCCAGTGTTCTTGACGTTTTTGCCAAAACTTAACTCTTTCATGGTTAGGGAAGTTAAATAATAGACGGTGGTAAACGCCTTGTAAGCCGTTTACATATGCTTTGTAGTCCTC
>JANYGR010000012.1 GCA_025359355.1 Bacteroidota bacterium
CTCCGTGTAAAATTAAAGTTATGGTTCATAACTAACTGTAATTAATTAATGCTTTGTTAATAGCTTATTTACTTAGCAACTTAAACCATAGTACAAAATTTACTTTCCATAATTATTGAGTTGTTTGTACAGTTTTACACACATAAAAATAAGCCTACTCGCCGTTTTATTATCAACCATTTTTATAATTCGGCATTTTGTTCATTACTATCGACTTTACTAACCGTCAAGCATATAGATAAAATAACACGGTTCAAAAAATGTTAATAGACTTTAATTAAGTATATAAACAAGCAAACAAAAGCTTATTTTTACACAGTATTAACAGCTTATATACTATATACATAATTTTAAAATTTTAAAAAATATTATATTATTATAATGAATTTAGAAAAAGGTTATCTCGAAAAAAAAATTGATCCATCTCTTGATTTGTTCAAAGAGATTTCGCATCTTAAGAAAACTAAGAACGCTATCATTCTCGCTCACTACTATCAAGATGCTGATATTCAAGATATTGCAGACTATATTGGAGACAGTTTAGGACTCGCTCAACAAGCAGAAAAATCGACTGCCGACATCATTTTATTTGCAGGTGTACATTTTATGGCAGAAACAGCTAAAATTTTGAATCCTAAAACAAAAGTTTTATTACCAGATTTAAAAGCAGGATGCTCTTTGGCTGATTCTTGTCCAGTAGATGCTTTTTCTGCATTTAAAGCCTCACACCCCGATCATATAGTATTAACTTATATAAACTGTACTGCTGATATTAAAGCGCTCTCAGATGTCATTGTAACGTCTACAAACGCTGTTCAAATTGTAGAATCATTTCCTAAAGATCAAAAAATAATTTTTGCACCCGATAAAAACTTAGGAGCTTATATCAATAAAATTACGGGTCGTAATATGGTTTTATGGAATGGCAGTTGTATGGTGCACGAAATTTTTAGTTTAGAAAAATTAATTAAATTAAAAGCTCAACATCCAAAAGCATTGGTACTAGCCCATCCCGAATGTGAAGCACATATTTTGGAATATGCAGATTTTATAGGAAGTACGACCGCTATTTTAAATTATAGTAAAAAATCGGATGCACAAGAATTTATTGTGTTAACTGAAACTGGTATTATTCATCAAATGCAAAAAGCCAGTCCTACAAAAACCTTTATACCTGCTCCGCCTAATAATAGCTGTGCTTGTAACGATTGTCCACACATGAAACTAAATACTTTAGAAAAAATTTATTTAGCCTTGAAATATGAGCAACCTGAATTATTAATGAGTGAAGAGTTAATTGAAAAATCAAAAGCACCAATTAATAAAATGCTTGAATTATCAGCTAAATTTGGATTATAAACTAAATTTTATTTTTTGAATTATAAACTTTAAATTAGAAGTTTAATAAGCATTTAATTGTGAATTCAATAATAAAATATTTTCTATTTTTCTTTCTATTTTTTTTGACAAAACAGTCTTTGTTAAGTCAAGTAACTAATCCTAATGGTTATAATACATTTTATTATGATAACGGAGCTAAATCATCTGAAGGTACTATGCGTGATGGTAAAGCAGATGGGTATTGGAAAAATTATTATAAAAATGGTAAATTAAAAATAGAAGGTAATCGTAAAAACTTTTTATTAGATAGTATTTGGAAATTTTATTCTGAAAAAGGTAAAATTACAAAAGCTGTAAATTATAATGAAGGTAAAAAAAATGGATACACTTTAACTTATGATACCAATCAACGTGTATCAAGTAAAGAAGCCTTTATAAACGATATTAAACAGGGTAATTCATTTTCTTATTATCCATCTGGAAAAACAAAACAAGTTACGCCTTACGTTAAAGGTAAACCAGATGGCTATGCTTATGAATATTCAGAGGATTCAATAATAATTTCAATATTTAAATATCAAGGTGGAATTTTAGCTAATGTTGAACGCTTAAATCGCAAAGATGAGCAAGGTAAAAAACAAGGCGTTTTCAAAGATTTTTTTGACGATGGAAAATTAAAAGAAGAAAAAAAATATAAGGATGATGTTATTGATGGTTATGTAAAAACCTATGATACTAAAGGTAATTTATTAAACACTGAAAAATTTAATAATGGTAAAGTTGTTAAAAATGCCCCTGAATTAGCTAAACTCGACGTGTTTCATGAATTTTATGAAGATGGAACTATGAAATACGAAGGAGGTTATATTAATGGAATGCCAGTTGGAACGCATTATCACTATAAACAAAAATTATTTTGTGATTCATTATCCATTTCTCGTGATGATACAAGTGATGTAATGATTAAAAAATATGTATGTAGAAATAGAGCTGTTCCTGATTCTGCTATCACCTTTAATGAAGGTATTAAAATAGAATATGGCGCAGTTGATAGCATGCGTAATAAAATTGGAATATGGAGCGAATATCATAATACAGGGGAGTTTAAAGGGAAGGGCTTATATGCAAATGATAAACGCATAGGAGATTGGATTTTTTATTACCCCGCTGGGCAAATAGAACAAAAAGGAAAGTATGATAAAAAAGGTCGTGCTCAAGGAGATTGGAAATGGTATTATGAAAATGGTGCTGTATTACGCGAAGAAGTTTATGTCGACAATTTACGTAATGGAACAATGACAGAATATACGGAAGATGGAAAAATATTAACCAAAGGTGAATATGAAGACGATATGAAAGAAGGACTTTGGATTTATGAAACTCCGGAGTATAAAGAACTTGGTAAATATGTGGACGATAAACCTGACAGTCTTTGGAAACGATTTTATATGCCCAAAGAAAAATTACGTTATGAAGGGCGCTTTTTAAATGGCGATGAAGATGGTAAACATGTATGGTATTACAAGGATGGTAGAATAATGACAGAAGGAAATTATATAGGAGGGATGAGGCAAGGTGACTGGAAATTTTATTATGATAATGGATTTAACTACTTGACCATTACTTATGAAAATGATATAGAAACTAAATTTCAAGGAATAAAAGTAACGCCAACTTATGAAGAAAGTTTAAGAGATTATTCTTCTATTTATAATAAAAAGGCGGATAAAACGATTTTAGATAAAGATAAAAAAGTTGATTCTAAAAAAAATGAAAACAAAGACGAAGAATAAAAACACTTCCTCTAAATCCGTTGAAATTACTAATGCTAGTGATATAACGGATAATGCTTTAATTTCAGTATTAGAGAAATTACCTATTGGCGTTGTTATTTTTTCAGAAACAAATATTTTGTTTTTAAATAAAGAAGCTTTAAAGATTTTCAAGCCATCTAAAGCTCTAGAAAAAACAATTACCGATCATTCTATTTTTGAATATTTGTTACTAGAATATCATCAGCGTGTAAAAGAAAATAGTATTAAAGTATTTCAAGGACAAGAATTTATTCCTTTTGAAACAAAAATTAGAAATGCTAAAAATCAAATAGTTGATTTAGAAGTAAAATCAAATGTTATTATTTTTAATGGTAAACAAGCTATACAAACCATTTTTACTGATATTTCCGAACAAGTAATATACAGAAAAGAATTATCAGATGCTAAAGAAAATTT
>JANYGR010000020.1 GCA_025359355.1 Bacteroidota bacterium
TGTTCAGGAAGTTCAGTAAGTTTTTCTGTATCTGCTATGGGAGCAGCATTAACTTATCAATGGAGAAAAGGATTGGTTAATTTAATTAATGGTGGAAATATTTCAGGAGCAACAACAGCAACTCTTACTATTAACCCAGCAAGTATTACAGATGTTGCAGCCAATTATAATGTGGTTGTAAGTGGATCTTCTGTACCAAGCGCTACATCTATCAATGTTTCGTTAATAGTTGTTCAATCGCCTATTGCTATCGCCAATAGTAACTCTCCAGTATGTATCGGAAGCCCTCTTAATTTGACATCGTCATTAATTGCTGGAGGAACATATTCTTGGACAAGTTCTAATGGATACACATCTAATTTACAAAATCCTATTATCCTGTCATCTTCATTGACAGATGCGGGAACATATTCATTAACAGTTTCAAATGGCACTTGCTCTTCAGCACCTTCATCTGTTTCTGTTAGTATTGTTAGTTGTCTTGTTGACTTAAGTATAGTTAAAACAGTAAATAAAACACGTCCATTTTTTGGAACCTCAGTGATATTTACTATTACCGTAACTAATAACGGCCCACTTAATGCAACTGGAGTAGCGGTGACGGAGATATTACAAAGTGGGTATACGTATGTTTCATCAACAGTTTCTACAGGTACATATAATCCTTCAACTGGAGTGTGGGTAATTGGAAATATGAATAATGGAGCATCCGAAATATTAACGATTACGGCTGATGTTATTACAGGAGGAAATTATGTAAATACAGCTATCGTATATGGTAATGAAACAGATAACAATATGAGTAACAACGTATCGTCTATCGAAACGCATCCAACTGATTTTTTTATTCCAGAAGGATTCTCTCCTAATGGTGATGCTATTAATGATTTATTTGTTATAAGAGGAATTGATAATTATCCATCAAATACATTTACAATCTACAATCGTTGGGGTAGTGAAGTGTTTCATGCAACACCTTATCAAAGTAATTGGAGTGGAAAATCAACTACTGGACTAAGAATTGGTGGTGATGATTTACCTATGGGAACTTACTTCTATATTCTTGATTTAGGCGATGGTTCTCCAATCTATAAAGGAACAATTTATCTGTCTAAATAAAATTAGAAATATTATAATAATTATTTATTAAAAAAAATATAACAACATGAAAACATTAAAAATAGCCATCGTATTGATTCTAGTCTCTGGATGGGAAGCGATACAAGCCCAACAAGAACCCATGTATACACACTATATGTATAATACATTAGTAATTAATCCAGGATATACAGGAAGTAGAGAGGCTTTATCAGTAACTGCTTTGCATAGATCTCAATGGGTAAATTATAAAGGCGCACCAATTGTACAAACATTAACCATGCATGCGCCATTAAAAAATGACCATTTAGGACTTGGCTTATCTGTAACTAATGATAAAATAGGGCCTACTAATAATACAGCTGTATTTGCTGATTTTGCTTACATCATGAAGTTAAACACTAAATCAAAATTAGCTTTAGGTTTAAGTGCTGGTGTTAATATATTTCAAGCAGATTTGAATTCACTTCAATTAGATCAGCAAGCTGATCCATCGTTCCAAAATAATATTAGTAATAAAATAAATCCAAATTTCGGATTCGGTGCTTATTATTCAAGAGAACGTTTTTATGCAGGTATATCTATTCCAAATATTATACAAAATAATTATTTAGTAGTTAATCTTCCTAATGGATCAACGTGGGCAGGTAAAGAGCAAAGACATTATTATTTTATTGCTGGTACAATGATTAAGTTATCTGATAATCTTGAATTTAAACCTACTACTTTTGTGAAGTTAACTCCTGCAGCTCCTATTCAAGCAGATGTTACAGCATCATTTGTTATTGTGAAAAAATTATTACTTGGTGTGATGTATAGAACTGGTGATGCTTTTGGAGGTTTAATTGGACTTGATGTTACAAGCCAATTTCATGTAGGTTATTCATTTGATTATTCTTATGGCGTTAAAACGTTTAAGTATAATAATGGAAGTCATGAAATTGTATTAAGATATGATTTTAATTTTTCTAATAAAAAACAAATTCGTTCACCAAGATATTTTTAATTAAAAACTTACACTCAAAAAAATGAAAAAATTATATATTCCAATTATTGTATTTCTAGGAATTAGCATCAGTGCTATTTCGCAAGAAAAATCTAGTCAAGAATTAAAGGGCGATAAATATGCTTTTAGTTACTCTTATAACAAAGCGATTGATGCCTATACGCATGCTGATAAATTGACGCAAGATGGTCAGCGTAAACTAGCCAAAAGCTATTGTAAAATCAATAACACTGCTCAGGCAGAAATTGTATATGCAAAATTAGTGAGCGAGCCTCAAGGCGTTTTACCTGAGGACTATTATAACTATGCTATGGTATTGAAAGCTAATGGTAAGTATGAGGAAGCAGGTACTTGTATGGACAAGTTTGTAGCTCTGGCACCTAATGATTTAAGAGGTAAAGATTACATGGCACATAAATCTAAATTACCAATTTTATTAAAAGATAACGGTAAGTATAAATTAACGCATTTAAATATTAACACAAATGCTGAAGATTTTGGTACATGTTATTATAAAAATAGTATTGTTTTTGCATCGACGAGAGCTAAATCTAAATCATTGAAAAAGAAGTCTAATTTAAATGGGAAACCATTTTTAAATATATATGTTTCTGAAGTTGACGGAAGTCAATTAAAAGATCCTATTATTTTTGAAAAAAGTTTGGATGGTAAATTGCATGATGGACCTGCAAGCTTTAATAAGGAAGGTACTTTTATAGCATTTACTAGAAATCATTACCATGATAAAAACAAAAATAAAATTGTTGAGTTACAAATTTATTTTAGTACTTATAAAGATGGAAGTTGGTCAAAAGCAGAACCTTTTGTGTTTAATAATAATGGTTATTCGGTTGGACATCCTTGTTTATCGGCTGATGGAAATACGATGTATTTTGTGAGTGATATGCCTGGTGGTTTTGGTGGAACAGATATTTACAAAACAACTAAAAATGACAAAGGTGAATGGACAAAACCTGAAAATATTGGTAATACAATAAATACAGAAGGAGATGAAATGTTTCCATTTTTAGTAGCAGTAGATAAGACATTTTATTTCTCATCAAATGGACGTTTTGGTTTAGGTGGACTTGATATTTTCATGAGTACAATTAATGGCTCAAACTATGAAAACACGTATAATGCAGGAGCTCCTTTAAATACACAGTATGATGACTTTGCAGTAATTGAAGATCCTAAAACTCATAAAGGATACTTTTCTACAAACAGAATAGGCGGAAGTGGCGATGATGATATTTATACTGTAGAATTTTTGCAAGCACCTGAAGTTAAAAAAACACTTAAAGGAATTGCAAAAGACAAAAATGATAAACAACTATCTAATACATTTATAACACTACTTGATGATGATAAGCATGTTATTGATACATTAACTACTGGGGCATTAGGCTCTTATTCTTTTGCAATTGAATCTGATAAAAATTTCAACTTACTCGGTCAAAAGAAAAATTACACGGATGGTAAAAATGTAGCAAGTAGTTTTACAAAAGATCTTATTGTTTATGCAGATGTTGTACTTCTTACAAAAGAAGAAGTTATCGCTAAAAAAATCGAAGTAGAAACAGACTTAGGTAAAATAGCAGAATTGAGTCCTATTTATTTTGATGTGGATAAATATTCTATACGCCCGGATGCAGAAATCGAGTTAAATAAAATCATCAAGATTATGAACGATCATCCTTCAATGGTTGTTGAGTTAAGCTCGCACACAGATTGTAGAGAAACTATGGCTTACAATCAATTATTGTCCGATAAAAGAGCAAATTCAACTGTTAATTATATTAAAAAGCATATTACTAAACCAGAGCGTATTACAGGTAAGGGATATGGTAAAACAAAATTACTAAATGGTTGCTCTTGCGACGGATTAGTTTTATCAACCTGTTCAGAAGAAGAACATCAAAAAAATAGACGTACTGAATTTATTATTAAAAAGTAATTAGTTAACTAATTTATTCAAAAAAGCCATTCTTATATAGAATGGCTTTTTTTATGTCAAATTTTAAATATTTAGACAACAACATTATAAGTTTTGTACAATCATTATTATGTGATTTATGTAACTTATATCAATTAGTATATAAGATATTTGATGCCTCTATTTTCATCTTTGTTGTAGAATAAATAATATTAAATAGATCGTTATCAGAAAATTTTAAATAATTCTCAAAATAGAAATATTATATTTTTTATAAAACATTTAAACAAAACAATATGAAAAAGGTAGAAAAATTAGGCATTTGGATGGATCATGCAAAAGCACATATATTACATTCCTCAATCGACACGATTGAAACAAAGACAATCTCTTCAAAATTCACCCACCTAGAAAAGGAGCATAGCCTAAATAAAAGTGAAAACTTAATGCATCATAAAGAACAACATCAACAACATGAGTATTATAAAGAAATAGGTAATGTAATTAAAAATTACAATGAAGTTGTTGTTTTCGGGCCTACCGATGCTAAAGTTGAGCTAGTCAATTTTTTAAAACAAGATCGTCATTTTGATAATATAAAAATTGTAGTTGAAAATGCAGATAAGATGACAGAACATCAAGAATACGCTTTTGTTAAAGCTCATTTTAAAATTTAATGGTTTAAAAATAATATAAGAACCTATGAGTAATTTTTTTGTATAGTATCGCTATAGTTTTAGTTATTGTTTGGCTAGTTTGATTTTTAGTATATAACGTTGGCAATGCAATTCATCTTTTATTGTTATTAGAGTTTTTAGTTTCATTAACAAGCTTTATGAGAGCCAGGAATACACGTAAATAAATTAAATATGAAATGTGTGAATGATGTAACTTATCAAATATGTAATGTAACACTTTCCGATTATTACTTGCTCATCTTTGTATCGTGGAAAATAACTCCACATTAAAATATAAATAAAATGAAAAATTTAACTGAATTAAAAGGAGATTGGAATGAAACTAAAGGGAAATTAAAACAAAAATTTGCTTTATTGACAGATAATGATGTATTACTTACAGAAGGAAAAAAAGATGAGATGTTAGGTAGACTTCAAATTAAACTTGGTACAACAAAAGAAGAATTACATAAAATCATCTCTGAATTGTAATAATTTTTTTTCCACAACACAACACAACACAACACAACAAATAATTTAAATAACATTTAATAATATAATAATGAAAAAAATAATTTTAATACTAGCATCGGCTACTATCATTAGTAGTAATGCAAATGCACAAGATGCAGCTAACGAAACAGATAACCGTGAGAAATTTCAGTTTGGTGCAAAAGCCGGATTAAACTATTCGAATGTATACGATGCTCAAGGGCAAGAATTTAAAGCAGATGCTAAAATGGGTTTTGCTGGAGGTTTATTTATAGCCATTCCTATTGGAAAATATTTTGGTATTCAACCTGAAATTCTATTTTCTCAAAAAGGTTTTCAAGCTAGCGGTTCGATATTAGGAAGTAGTTATAATTTTAAAAGAACAACATCATATATTGATATTCCTTTACAATTTGCATTTAAGCCTAGCGAGTTTTTTACGATACTAGCAGGACCTCAATGTTCTTTTTTAGTTAAGCAAAAAGATGTATTTACGAGCACCTTAGTTAGTTATAATCAAGAACAAGAATTTAAAAATGATAATATTCGTAAAAACATTTTTGGTTTTGTGGCAGGTTTTGATATTAATATAAGACATTTTACATTCGGCGCTAGAGTTGGCGGTGACATGCAAACGAATAATGGAGACGGAACATCAGCTACTCCTCGTTACAAAAACATGTGGTATCAAGGTACTATTGGTTATAAAATTTATAAATAATTAGTATAAATTAAGTACTTAACAAACTAATTATGAAAACAAACATTTTTTTATCAATCTTCTTATCATTGGTAATTTCAATTAACACTAATGCACAAGAAAAACCAACTCGTGAAAAATACGGGAATACATTAAATCTTGGCGTAGGATTGGGTTATTATGGATATGTAGGACACTTTACTCCCTATGGCACTTTAAACTATGAAATAGATATAGTGAAAAATTTCACTCTAGCTCCTTTTTTAGGAATCTATTCATTTCAAAATCATTATTACTGGGGTAAACCTGATAAGCCTAATTTTGATCCATCATATCATCAATATTCATATCGCACAACAGCTATCCCTATTGGTGTAAAAGGAACTTATTATTTTGATCAATTACTTAAGCTTCCGTCTAAGTGGGATGTTTATGCCGCTGGTTCAGTTGGTTTTGTGTATAAGAGTGTAGTGTGGGATAATGATTACTATGGAGATAGAAATATTTACAGAAATACTAGTCCTTTATATTTAGATGCACATATAGGTGCAGAGTATCATTTGAATGAAAAAGCTGGATTATTTCTTGATTTATCAACAGGAGTTTCCACTTTCGGATTAGCACTTCATCTTTAAAAATTAATTTTGTATAAACTTTAAATACAAAATCATGAACCCTACAACTCCAGGTAAGAATGCTGATAAAACTGAGACTATTATAATAGAAGGAGATACAGCTAAATAATTTGATAAACCTAAAAGAGAAGTTGAGCATGATAAAAAAGGCATCGATAACAATTCAGATAAAACAACAAAATAAATAAACAATTAAATAAACAATTAAATAAACAATTAAAAAAAAACATTATGGGAAATATACTTTATGTAGTAGCAGTCGTATTAGTCATTATTTGGGGAATTGGATTCTTAGGTTACAATTCAGGTGGAATCATTCATATTCTTTTGGTTATAGCCATCATTGCAATTTTATTAAGACTAATTAGCGGAAATAGAAGAATTTAAAAAATAAATAAGTAACAAATAATTAACAAATAATTAAAAAACAGATCATGGAAAATTTTAAAGACACAGGAAAAGTAGTAGGAGCTTTAGTAGTAGGAGCTTTAGTAGGAGCAGCATTAGGCGTATTATTTGCGCCTGATAAAGGCAGCAGAACTAGAAGTAAACTTATGGGCGGCGCAAAAGATTTAGCTGAAGATATCAAACAAAAAATGAGAGATGAAGCTGAAGCATTTCGTTCTAGAGCAGTAGAATTAGAAGAAATGGCTGAAGGTAAAATTTCTGATATGGCTTCAAATGTTAAACAAAAAGTAGATGCATTTAAAAACCACAGCTAACTAATGAAACTGTCAATCAATTTTTTATAAAATATGATTGACAGTTTTTTTATTGAAATAGTTAAATCATTAATATCAAAAATACATCAATATGCCTGAACAAGATAAAATAGAAGTACTTGTAGAATCGATTAATAGTTACGTAAAAACAAATTGCGAGCTAATAAAATTGGAAGCTACAGATAAAACTTCATTGATTGGTTCATGTCTTATCAGTAATTTATTGATTGGTTTAGTAGGTTTTTTATTAATATTTTTTATAAGCTTAGGTGCCAGCTTTTATATTTCAGAGAGAATAGGTGATAATTATTCTGGATTTGTAATTGTTGCTGGTTTTTATTTTATTCTTGGTTTTATTCTAATGATAGGACGCAGAACATTAATTGAAAAGCCTATGCGTGATAAAATTATTCGTAAAATATTAAGTTGAAATTAATTTTAAAATTCAGAAATGGAAAATAAAAAAATCTTAAACCACACAGAATTATCAATGTGTATTATGCAATTAAAGTCTGATATTCTTCTTCAAGAAGATGAGCTTAAGCACAAATTTAAAGAATTTTTGTTTACTTTAAACCCTATCTCAATTGTCAAAGACTCTATTCACCAACTTGCTAGAGATAAGGAGGTTCAATTTGATTTAACGAAAGTAGGACTAAATGTAGGTGCTAACTTCTTAATTGATCAGGTTTTAGGAAGAAACAGAAGCATCAAAGGCTTCCTAAGTTCATTATTAGTAGAGAAATTCTCAAATACATTTATTAATAAAAACGCGTCGGGTATTATTTCAGGTATCTCAAAACTGTTAAGTAAAAACAATTAATCAATAATAAAAAAACTAAAAAATTTATGAAATCAAGTATTTTAAAATTATCATTTATAGTATGCGTTGCAGCTACTGGAGTAGTAAGCTGTAACAGTTCTACAGAGAAAAAAGAAGAAAAAGTTAATGAAGCAATTGCGGATGTTGCTTTGGCAAATCAAGAATTAGCACAAGCTCGTTTAGATTCAGCTAGAGAATTCAATGCTTACAAAGCAGAAGTTGAAGCTAAGCTTATCGAAAATGAACGTAATATCGCAAACCTTAAATTAGAAATTAAAAAAGAAAAAAAGGAAGCACGTGAAAAACACGATAAAGAGTTAGAAGAATTGAATCAAAAAAATGAAAAATTAAAACTTAATATCCAAGAGTATAAAGGAAGTGTTGCTGATAAATGGGAATCTTTTAAAAATAGTTTCAATCATGATATGGACGATTTAGGAAAATCAATTTCTGAATTTGCGAAAAATAACATGCAGAAAAAATAATTTTTTATAAATATCAAAATATGAAAAGAGCTACCAACCAGTAGCTCTTTTTTATGTCATTGATTTTATTACCTTTAAAAGTGTGAATTATGTAAATTACTTTGGTATTTTTGTAACAGCGCTTCTTGCAAGATAATCATCTTTGTGTTAACAATAGTTTAAACTAAAACAAATATAATATGAAACCAAATATCGGAATACAAAAAAAAGATTTAACTGCAGTTACTGATTTGTTATCTGTTGTACTTGCTGATCAAGTAACGTTATATACTAAAACCCGAAAATTTCATTGGAATGTTTGTGGTGAAAGTTTTATGGAATTACATAAGTTATTTCAAAACCAATATACTCAATTAGAAGAGTCGATAGATTTAACAGCAGAGCGAATAAGTAAGTTAGGTGGCAAAACAATTGGGACTATGCAAGAGTTTTCTAAATTGACTTCGATTAAAGAACATCCTAATAAATATCCTTCATCAAAAGAAATGCTTCTTGAATTATTAGAAGATCATGAAACAATTATTATCAACTTAAGAAAATGTATCGAGCAATGTTCAAATAAATATAATGATGTTGGTAGCGCGGATTATTTAACAGGTCTTATCGGAGAACACGAAACTATTGCATGGACATTAAGAAGATATTTAAACTAAACGTTACTAATGGATAAGACTAACATATCTAAACAAGAAGAGACAGATGATGAAGATGTTTCCGGAAACAAATTAGTTAAGGGCATTGAATCTATTTTTGTAGAAATTACACTCTTAACTCGATTTACCCTACAGTTTTTTAGAAACCTATTTACTCCTCCGTATGAGCTGAATGAACTACTTAAGCAATGTTATATTGTTGGCTATAAATCATTGCCATTAGTTGGCGTTACAGGTTTTATTATGGGGCTTGTATTAACCATACAATCAAGGCCAACACTCGAAACATTTGGTGCTGAATCTTGGTTACCTGCCATGGTGGCCGTTTCTATCATTAGAGAAATTGGACCAGTAATAACCGCTTTAATATGTGCAGGTAAAGTTGGATCAGGTATTGGCGCTGAATTAGCATCAATGAGAGTTACAGAACAAATTGATGCGATGGAAGTTTCAGGAATTAATCCTTTCAAATATATTGTTGTGACAAGGATTGTAGCTACAACATTTATGTTACCCGTATTAGTTATTTTTTCTGACGTGATTGGTTTAACAGGTTCTTTTTTAGCAGTAAATATTCAAGGAGATGTTAGTTTTAGTTTGTTCTTTTCGCAAATATTTGCAAAGCTTGATTTTATGGATGTTATACCTCCTTTAATCAAAACGTTCTTCTTTGGTTTCGCTATAGGATTAATAGGCTGCTTTAAAGGATATAATTCAGATAAGGGAACAGAGGGGGTTGGTGCATCTGCAAATTCAGCAGTGGTAATAAGTTCCTTACTCATATTTATAATTGATATGATGGCTGTTCAAATTACTAGTTTATTTTCATAATCCGATCTCATGACAAGCAACGAAACTATTATACAAACGCCATTAGATACTAACGCTCACGCAAAACCTATTTCTGTTGCTATAGAAATACAGGGGCTTTGTAAAAAATTTGGTCGTAAAACAATATTGAATGGATTTAATCTTACGCTTGCTTTAGGCGAAAATTTGGTTGTCCTTGGTAAATCGGGTAGTGGCAAGTCGGTACTTATAAAGTGTATAGTTCGATTAGTTGACTCTAATGAAGGGACACTTAGCGTATTAGGAGAAAACATTTCTGAATTAAATAATACAAAACTGAATGAACTTCGTAAAAAAGTAGGATTTCTTTTTCAAAGTGCCGCTTTGTATGATTCGATGACGGTTAGGGAAAATCTTGAATTCCCTCTTCGTAATACACATACATTAAATGAGGAGGAATTAGATGCTGTTGTCTCAGAAGCCTTAAAAAATGTAGGGCTTTTAGATGCCATCGATAAAATGCCTTCAGAGCTATCTGGTGGTATGCGAAAAAGAGTAGGCTTAGCGCGTACACTTATTTTAAAACCTGAAATCATGCTATATGATGAGCCAACAACTGGACTTGATCCTATTACATCTAAAGAGATCAGTAAATTAATTTTAAGTGTTCGTGAAAAATATAATACCTCTTCCATTATTATTACACATGATATTTCTTGTGCAAAAATAATTGCTGATAGAATCATTGTATTAAAAGATGGGATGTGTTTTGCAGAAGGCACATTTGATGAACTACAACAGTCACAAGACCCGGAAATTCGTTCTTATTTAGAGTTATAAAAATTAAAAAACAAAATCATGCAAAAAAAAATTGAACATAAAATGAGATTAGGAATTTTTGTTTCTATTGGACTAACGTTATTCATTATCGGTATTTATTTTATTGGCGATAAACAACAACTATTTAATAATACGTTTCAAATTAGTGGCGTTTTTAGAGATGTCAGTGGGTTGCAAGTTGGAAACAATGTTCGTTTCTCAGGTATAAACATTGGGGTGATTGAAAGTATTGAAATTGTATCTGATAGCGCTGTAAAGGTTAATTTTAATATTGACGATAAAGTGCGGAAATATATTAAAAAAGATGCAAAAATAACAATTGGTTCGGATGGTTTAATGGGAAATAAAGTAGCCATTATCATACCTGGCGCTAAAAGTAAATTAGAAATTGAAAATAATGATATTATTGCGGCAGCTGTTCCAGTAAGCATGGACGAAATTTTATTCAACTTAAAAGTAACTAGCTCTAATGCGGCTTATATTACAGATGATCTAGCATCTATAATGAACAATATACGAAATGGAAAAGGTACTATTGGCAAACTATTTATGGATACTCTTTTTGCACAAAGTATAGATCAAACACTCTTAAATATTAAACAAGGTACGGGTGGGTTTAAAAAAAATATGGATGCTGCAAGTCATAATATTTTATTGAGGGGATTTTTCAAAAAAAAGAAAGATGATAAATCAAATGACGATAAGAAAAAGAAGTAATATTTAATTGTCTATTTATTTTAAAATAGTGATTAAACTAATTGTAGATAATCGAATAACATAGTAACTTTGGTTTAAATGTTAGTTATTTATCTAAATATAACTCATTATGGGACGAGAAAATCATTATGCAACGGTTTCAGAAGCGATTAGTCAGCTTCAGAAAAAAGGATTTACCATTGATTTTAATTTGAAAGAGAATAGCATCGTTCATCATGACGAAAAATTTCATACTAATTTTGAAATCGTTGATGTGTATCGTTACGAAGGTGACACAGATCCGGCTGATGAGGCGGTGGTATATGCTATTCAATCCAAAACAGGTTTAAAAGGTATTTTAGTAACAGGTTATGGTCCTTCAATAGATTCA